>JBAZXC010000003.1 GCA_041660065.1 Parcubacteria group bacterium
TCAAAATTATTTGACTGGCTTGGGGAGTAATGCATGGAATTTTAGTTGTGAAGCAAAATCGTCGGGCACTACGACAACACCGGGCACAACAACACCAGGTACGACAACGCCTGGTACAACAACACCAGGTACGACAACACCGGGTACTACAACACCGGGCACAACAAATGAAGATACAAGTACGGAATCAGGTATTGTAGCAGGAAGCGGTGAACAAAAAATCAGAGATCAACTTTCAGATGATAATATCAGTGTCAATAAGCCGGCACCAACAACGGAGGTAAATGGTTTGCGTCAAGACACTCTTGATGGAGTAGTGGATTTTCAGAAAGAAGTTGGAGAGCCGATCACGATCACAGGCGGATCTGAGCCACATACATCGGGGACAAAATCACATGCGAATGGTTATAAAGTTGATATACGACCGACATCGGCTGTAAACAACTACATTGAAAGAAATTATAAAAGGACGGGAACGCGCAGTGATGGTGCGGCAGCATATAGTGATGGAAAAGGGAGCACCTATTATAAAGAAGGTGATCATTGGGATGTATGTTATAAGTGTTAGTATATTTTAAGAATTTGTTTTAAAAACAATTAAGGCAAGCAGTAGCTTGCCTTTTTGGTTTTGATAGAGTAGAATGAAAATCACGTATAGACGGGGTATAGTGTAATGGCTAGCACGAGTCCTTTGGGAGGATTTAGTCTGGGTTCGAGTCCCAGTACCCCGACAAAAATGATAATTCCAAATGAACCTCTTCTGGGACGTGAAAGGGGTTCCGCCCTGGGCGGATGGACGGAAAAACAACATAACCACCAGTAAGGGTGGTTTTGTTTGTAAGGTGTATATACAGAATATTTATGACCAAACAAGAAATTGAGGCAATGTTAAAGATCATCAGTGTTTTCCTAGGGACATTCTTGCTTTTCAGCATTCTCAATGGGAGCGTGACTATTTTTATGACGATGGGAGCGTTATCAGTGACATATCTCTTTGTCCATTATTGGGAAAAAAGGTATGCCAAAAAGAAAAAGTGAAATAAATCATCTTTGAATCATGTAGTAATAAGTAGCTCTCAATATGTGAAAGAGCGGTTTTTTCGGTAAATTTAGGTGTAAAGAAAGTGTCATTATGTATTCAGATGTCGATATTGTAAAATCTCGGACAAATATTGTGGACATTGTGGGCGAATATGTCAAACTCACAAAGGCGGGTAGTAGCTTCAAGGCATGTTGTCCGTTTCATCAAGAAAAGACGCCATCTTTCATCGTGAATGAGGATCGACAGACATACCATTGTTTTGGATGCGGACAAGGAGGGGATGTGCTCAGTTTTGTGATGGAAATGGAAGGCATTGGATTTCGTGAGGCACTCACGCTTCTGGCAGAAAAAGCCGGTGTGGAACTGCAGAAGAATTTTTCTCGCGGTGATGATCACGGGCAGGACGATCGGAAAAAAGCACTTTATGACATCGTGGATTTGTCAGTACGCTTTTATGAAAAACAATTATGGGAAGGTTCTGGTGGGAAAGATATTCTCACGTATGTGCGAAATCGCGGGATCGGGGACGCAACGATCAAAAAATTTCAATTGGGCTTTGCACCGGACGGATGGCATTTTTTAGAGAAATTCTTGGAAGATAAGGGTTTTGAAAAAGATGCGATCGTGCAAACCGGTATGCTGATCAAAAAAGATTCCGGTGAATATTACGATCGGTTTCGCGGGAGGATCATGTTTCCTATTGCAGATGTGATGGGACGTGTAATCGGGTTTACAGCACGTGCATTACCCGGCCAAGATGCACAGGCAAAATATATCAACACACCTGAATCACTCCTCTATCATAAAAGCAGCGTGTTGTATGGGATCCATCACGCAAAACAAGCAATCAAAAGTCAGGATAGTGTGGTCATCGTGGAGGGAAATATGGACGTGGTGGCGGCGCATGATGCGGGCGTGAATAATGTGATCGCTGTGTCAGGTACGGCAATGACCGATGAACACATTCGCCTTTTAAAACGCTATACAAAAAATTTCATACTTTTTTTCGATTCTGATAAGGCGGGTATTCAAGCGGCGCGCCGCAGTGCGATCGCATGCTATGCTGCGGATGTGCAATTACGCATGGTGCTCCTCAAGGAAGGAAAGGACGCGGCTGATATTGTGCGCGAAGATCCACAGAAGTTGCACAAGATCATCAGTGATGCGGAAAACGCCGTGATGGTGTTTATCCGCATGGCACAGGACACTTTTGTCATAGCGGATCCGCATGGAAAAAGGCAGGCGATCGAATATGTGGCGGAGATCATTGCGCATATTGCCAATGATATAGAAAAAAATGAATGGATCGGGAAATGTGCACAAATCTTTGCTGTATCCGAGCAGATGATCCATAAAACGATGCAGGCGTTTGTCAAAAGTCCGGAGAAGTTGCCATACATACCAGAAAGTCAACCGGTTGCGGATGGTGATGACGACATGGATGACGAGATACGCATGCAAATGCAACGAATTTACAGATCGATCATCCTCATGATGATGGCATATCCGCATGTGTGGGAACATATTTACAAAAATCGTGATCGATACGGACCAATAATCGAACAAAGTCATATTTCCGCGCTTGTGCGCGAAGGACCGGAATGTGGATTTTCTATCGGAGATTTTGTGAGTAAAGACATCCGTCGCGAGGCGCTGTATAAAGCGGCAATGAAAATGCAACAGCTCTATGAGCTCGAACGTGAGGATGGAGGCAGTCCAATCAAAGATACAGAAACGTATATCGCGATCGCTCTCGAAAATATCAACCAAAAAAAGATCGATCATCTACTCAAAAAAATGACAGAAGCGGAAAGGAATGGGGACAGCATTGCGCAGAAAAAAATCCTCGCACAAATCAACACATTATCACAACAAATAATACGTAATATATAATCAATGACCAGAAAATCAGAAAAAAAGGTAACCAAGAATTCTGCAAAGAAACTAGCGTCAAAGAAAAAAGGCGTAAAAAAACCTCTGAAAAAAGGACAAAAAAAAGTTGTCCAAAAACGTAGTGCAAAAAAGATTGCGCACATAAAAAAGGCACATAAAAAACGACCGGTGACGAAAAAGAAAAATATAAAACAAGTGAAGAAAAAACCGGCACAAAAGAAACAGGGGAAACCGGTGGCAAAAACTGTGGAAGAACGACGCGTTGAACGCAAGAGTCATGTAAAGAGCGCATTGCCAAAACAGCTTGAGGAGTTGATGAATCGTGGACGTCAGAGGGGCTTTGTGACGGAAGATGAGATCATGCATGCGATGCCGGACATTGAGAAGGATCTTGGCGGTCTGGAGGCGTTTTATGAGGGTGTGGAGTCATTTGGCATTGACATTGTCCATTCGGATGACATTTTACAGCTTGATATGGAGGTTGACCAAAAGAAGGGTGCACAAGGGAAAAAATTTCAGCATCAAAAAGATGTGCTTTTGGTTGAAGAGGCAGCAGCTTTGGAAGGGGGTACGGCGGATCTGGTGCAGATGTATCTCAAAGAAATCGGTCGTGTGCCATTGTTGTCCACAGAAGAAGAAATTACCATTGCCAAAGCGATTGAAAGCGGTGACGAAGCCGCGCGTCAAAAACTTACAGAAGCAAATCTGCGTTTGGTCGTGAGCATTGCAAAAAAATATGTGGGACGTTCCACCAATCTCTCACTTCTCGATCTGATCCAGGAGGGTAATATCGGACTATTTCGTGCAGTGGAAAAATTCGACTATCAAAAAGGATTTAAGTTTTCAACTTATGCGACATGGTGGATCCGTCAAGCGATCACGCGTGCGCTCGCCGATCAATCGCGCACAATTCGCATCCCTGTGCATATGGTGGAAACGATCAATAAATACATCCAGGTAGTGCGTCGATTGGTGCAGGAACTTGGGCGTGAACCGCTTCCGGAAGAAATTGCCGCGGAAATGGATATCGAAGTAGAAAAAGTACGTCATATTCAAAAGATCTCACAAGAAACCGTATCATTGGAAACATCCGTAGGCGACAGTGATGATGACAGTGTCTTGGGTGACTTCATTGAGGATACAGAGTCGATCGCACCGCAACAGGGCGCATCGCGTACGTTACTTTCTGAGCATGTGGCGCAAGTGTTGGAGGATTTGTCACCACGCGAACAAAAGATCCTCAAAATCCGTTTTGGACTTGAAGATGGCGTGACACATACATTGGAAGAAGTAGGACAGGAGTTTGGCGTGACACGTGAGCGCATCCGTCAGATCGAGGCAAAGGCACTGGAAAAGATTCGTGATAATGCGATCATCGAAAAACTGAAAGATTATTAATTTTTTGATAAAAGTATATGGAAAAAGGTTTTGAATCTCCCCTAAAAAAACAAACCCCTGCAAAATCTCACGAAGGTCCGATAGAGATCACAAAGGAGATGTTGGAAAGCGGTGAGGTGGACAAATTATTTCCCGGATTAGAGGGTGTGAGTTTTGAAAATGCCGATTTTGAAAAGATATTTGATCTTGCGCGAGAAAAGATCAATGCTGATGATGAGATCAGGCAATATATATTCACCCCAGAAGATCTGCAAACGGTCGGTCGCATTATTGAGGGAGAAATAGAAGCAAGTAAGAATAGCGGTGTGTATAATCTGCGTGTCAATGAGTTATTGGGTGACAAGCAAAAAATGGATGAATATGTGGATAATTCAGCTACCAATTTGCACAAAAAGATCAAGAAAGCCATTCAAGAAAAATTGGGATCTTCTGTCGATACACACTGATTTTTTCCAAAAAGACGCAAAATCATCAGATGCTTGCGTCTTTTTGATTTTTACTCTATAATCAGACCTGTATCGATTTGATACAGGAATATTCTGCGATAGCCCCGACGTTGTGTCGGGGTTCCGACAGACAAATGTCTCGTCGGAGCTTAGCAATAAAAGTATGGCTCACGTTTATATTTTGGAAAGTCTCAGAAAAGAGGAGGTACATATTCGACAAAAAGATTTGGAGGAGTTAAAATGGTTTTTATGCAAGAGTTTGCGTCTGTTGAATTGGCAAGAAAGATGGAAATGAAGTTAAAGAAAATGAAAAGAAAAGATTATTTGAAAAAAATTATTGAAGATGGATTTATTAAAATTCAAAGTAATTAATAGTTGTTGAATATTTAAAAATTTAATCAAAAAATTTTTTTGATTAAAAATTGGATATTCCGCGATAGCTCTCCGCCAGCTGGCGGAGGTAGAGCAGTTGCCATATGTTTTACGTCTATTGCATTTATAATAAAAAGAATAATAAAATCTATATCGGACAAACAAAAGATCTTGAGAATAGATTAGAGTTACATAACCAGAAAACGTTTAAAGGTTTTACTTCTCGTTTTGATGGTGAGTGGGTTCTGATCTACTCTGAAGAAGTTGAATCTCGCACAGATGCTCTGAATAGAGAGAAACAACTAAAAAGTTTTAGGGGTAGAGAGTTTGTTAAAGAACATATTCCGCGATAGCTCTCCGCCAGCTGGCGGAGGTAGAGCATAAAGATGTTGAATGTTTAAAAATTTGATCAAAAAGAGCTTTTGGTCAAAAATTGAATATTCCGCGATAGCTCAGCGGTAGAGCAGTTGACTGTTAATCAATTGGTCATAGGTTCGAATCCTATTCGCGGAGCATCATTGGAGAACTGGAGAATAAAACCTCCAGTTCTTCTTTATTTATCGGCAAATCGGGAGGTTCGAACCTCCCGATAATTGACTGAGACGCTTTTGATAATTTTTGGCATGCCAGAATTGGATTTTTGGCTTCAACATTGAACAATTTGTTAATAATGGTGAGGTTCGAACCTAAATTCGCAAGTATCTGTTTTTTTGTCTTATCATCTCCATCCTTAAATCTTCTTGCGATATCTTCTGAAACATCCAACGCTTTTTCTAGGCGATCCAGCCAAGTTTCTGTTTGGGTCGGCATGTCTTTTATAGCGCTCTTGAAATTTTCTTTTTCTTTCGTTATCTCTGTCTTTTTGGCTGCAAATTCTGCCTCAGAAATTTCATTATTGAGCCTCATGTCCATCAACCTGCTTAACTTCTTGTCAGCGGTCTCAACGGCTGTAATTTGGCCGTCCAAGATTCTCTTGTCTGCTGCCAATTCTTCAGAATATCTATCTCTTAGATAGCGCACCGCCCAATCCTTAAAGCCTGGCGGAACATCCATGTTTTCTATGAAATCCATAATTTGACCCTCGAGCTTTTTTTCTTCCACTACTTTTCTTTCCGGACAGTTAGGATCTTTCCTCCGGGTGCAGTGGTAATAGGTGTAAAAATGCACGTTTCCATTTTTGTTCCTTTTGGTTTTGTGTTCAGCAGTTATCATTGCCTTACATTTGCCACACTGTATCACCCCAGTGTAGGCAAAGGTGTATTTTTGGGGTCGGGTAGTGCCTTTCTTTCCAAGTATGGCTTGGATTTTCAGAAATTCTGTTTGTGAGATCATCGCATTGTGTTTTCCCTCAAACCATTTGCCACTGCCTTTGGGATATTCGAATGTTCCCTGATAAAAAGAATTGTTTAACATGGCATACCAAGAACTAATTGATATTTTCCCTCCATTCTTGTTTGTTAAACCAAATTTAGTTGTAGCAATCCTAAAAGCATCAGCAGGAGTTTCTTTAAAGGTCGCAATCGATTTGAAAGCTTTGCGTATTATATCAAATTTGTCAGGGTCATTGATGACTTCCTTTTTGCCTTTATCTTTTTTCGGAGCGGGAAGATATCCAAGCGGAGGAGAATAAGGACACCATCCGCTTTCAGCTTTGGTACGCAGTCCTCTTTTTGTATCTATGCTTAGGTCGCGAATAAACTGGTTGGCCATTCCTTGCTCGACCGCCATTACCAATACATTATCTTCCGGGTAGTAGCTTCTTTCAAAAGTGAGAATGTGTTTGAGTTTTTCCGATTGGAGCATCCAGCTTATCCGACCGCTGTCGATTGGATTCCGTGAGAGCCGATTCATCTTCCAGCATATGATCCCATCGGCTTCGCCTTTTTCTATTCTGGTCATCATTTTACTAAACATTGGTCGACCTGGGGCTTTAGCCGACATGGATTCGGTAAATGTTTCCACTATTTCTACGCCATGTCTTTCGGCAAGTTTGTCTAGTTCCTCTATTTGGGATTCTATGGATTGCACTTGGCGATCCTCGCTTTCAGAAGATTTGCGAGCATACACAAAGTATTTGATTGATTGAGCATTTTTTTGATACATATTTTTCTTTTTGGCTTGTTATAGAGCTTTTCCAACAACACAATACCCCATAAAGGCATACAAGTCTATCTGAGAAACTTAAGTTTTCTCAAGGCCTAATTTTTAAACATTTTTAAACCTTTTTAGACCTGTTGAAATTGAAAATTGCTTTATTTGAGCCATTATTAATTTTGATGATTAATGTGATATTTGGTTGAAATGGCAAAATACACATGTATTATATGGGATGAAATTTTGCCGTTTCAGAACCTTGTTATTTATTTGGATTCTTTTGGGCGTATTAACTTTTGATTTCCTCGACCCTGCACCTCCTCAATAATGCCATCCTCGATAAGTGCATTGATTGCCCAGCGCACTACTTTCATTCCAACATTGCTCTTTGTCTTGATTTCTTTGGTTAAATCTCCACGTAATATTCCCGCCGCATATCCTTGGAGGACTACTGGTATAGCATCCTTTGCTTTTTTGTAGGCAGATTCTTTTTTTGAATCCAGTTTTCCTTTAAATTCAAACCACATATTATCTTCAGTCTCTATGATTTCTAAGGCAAATGAGCCTTCCTCTCGTGCGCATCTGCATTGGGCATGTTCAACAATAATCTTATTTTCATCATCAGGATCCTTTTTTATTGCTATATGCGAATCAACAGCGGCACTAATGTCTGATGATCCTCGCATCCTAACTGGAGCAGCGCTATTGTGAGCACCCTCTTTTCTTTCATGGTGCAGAATAATCACGGTAAGTTTGTTTTCGCACAAACGCTTAATCTGCGCAAAGACTTTTGCTATGTCTTTTGAGCTATTTTCCTCCAAATCATGTAAGCGCACCAATGAGTCCAAGATAACCACCTTGGCCTCTCTTTCTTCGCATATTCCTATTAGACCGTCTATATGGTCGTCATTTGTTAGGGAAAATCCCTTTTGAGATATGAAAGATATTCCCAAATTTTCTATTGCTCCAAGTTTCTTTACTCTTTCTTTTATGAATCGTTCATGATTTTCTTCATCGACAATTATAATGCCGTTATTTTTGCAATCATATTGCTCAAAAGCTTTCTTTCCCTGAGATATACAAAGTGCAAGATAAAGCGATATAAACGATTTATATGATTTTGGAGCCCCTGAAATTATAGTAATAGCTTCTGCTGGTATCAGTTTTTCGACTATCCATAATGGAGCTTCAAAGTTCTTTTCCAGTAAATTGTTTAGATACACTGGTTTAAAAAACTTATTATAATCAAACTCCCCAAATTCATCGTATGCTTCAAAGTCTTTGGATATTTTTCGATCCCTAAATACTTTTGGTAATAACATAGTTTTATTGTTAATAACGAATTAGTTTTTATTTCCCCGATAACTTACAAATCAAACTAGGGAGGAGAATTGCTTGAAGAGCTAGGTTCTTTTTTATAGGTAGCAACTAATAAATTTAAAAATTGCTCAGCATTTCGGCAAGCTTCTTTTCCGGAGATATCTAAATCCAGCTCTGATTTGAACAAAGAGACTAATTCTTCCGTTTCACTTTTAGAAAATATAGACATATGGTTTCGTGCTATTATGTCTATTTGAGCACGAAACCATTGCTTAAAAATATAGTAAGACCACTTAAAATAAACAAAAAAAACGCTCTTATGAGCGAATGTTTGGAGGTGTTATAAAATTAAGTACTTAATTAAGTTCCTATTCTATTTTTTTGTTTACTAAGATTCCTTTTGTAATCCTGGCTTGTCATCTTTCGCGTAGTCACTTTTTTGGATATTTCTAACTTTCTGTCATGCTTGTATGGGTCATCAAATCGAACAATTTCTGTTAGTTTGTAAATTTGTTTTTTTCCATCTTTACCTCGATATAATTTACAACTGGCATTTGAATTCAAATAATCTCTACACTGAACTAGATCATCACATTTTAATACGTCAGTGCCATCCTCAATTGCTTCAATCATGGCTTTTATATTTTTAGACGTGGAGCCTACGATTGTTACTGCTTCATTGTAGTCTTTATTGATAACCATAAGTGGATCAGCTTGCTGTGTTTTGGTTACGACTATAATATCCTTAATCTCTTTCATATTCTCATCATTCACAATTTTGTCTGGGATTTCTTCCTTCTTGATTTTTTCCTCATAAAAACCCGCGAAGGAAAGTGCTTCATCTAGTCCCTTAATTAAAATATCATGCACTTGGTGAATAGCCTCAAAATCCTTTTTCATTTCATCTATAGTACCAGATCCTATATCTAGCCATTCTTCAAAAGGCAGCTCCTCGCTAGGTATGAGTCCACTTTGCAAATCTTCTCCCAATATTTTTTTAAAAATTCCATCGTTTTGAACATATTCAAAATAAGCATCGCGCGCTGATAAAAAAAGCTTGTTATCCTTTTTTTTCACGCAATCACTTAAAGCCTGAAATCTTTGCTTAAGGCCATATCTAGCTATTGCAGTTTCTGTTGCTAATTCGCTCATAAACTTTTCCTTTCCTTTAATCTACCTTAGCGAGCGCAAAAAATCAATCAAATACTTGTATAATAAGCCATTTGATGGTATTTTATATGCGAACCCACAATCAAAAAATACTGAGGCATAACCTTGAGGTTTTTGTCCTATCACGCCCTTTAGCGGGCGGCTCGGCGCACATGATAGGACACCTCGGTGTTTCTTGATTGTGGGTTCCGTCGGGTCGTCCACTCAAGCGGAACTTCTCGACGACTTATTTACTAAGTCGTTTTTTGTTATCCAAATTTATGGAAAAGCCAAATGAAAAATCTTTTTTCAGACAGGCACTTGAGTTTGCAGGTGTTTATATTTTGAGTATGTTTCTTGTTTTATTTGCCTTCGGACATTCTCCGAGTAATCAAATTCGGTTTTATTTTTCTTCCCTGATGGTCGCAATGGCTATATTCACTGCATACGAAGTCGGGAAAAGTAAGGCGGTGTAGTTAATTATGTAATTTTAATAAGCATGAAAAATATACTTATATTGATATTTTTCGCAGTCGTGGTCTTTTTAGAAGTTAGAAACAAAAAGATGAAGGACTATGGCGTTAAAGAGGTAGGTTTAATTATATTAACTGCGTTAATAGCATTTGGTTTTATAAGAGTGCTTTTTTAATTAGCCACTAGAGAAATTAAAAAATGAAATTTTTACTTTTCGTATTCAATTTAATAGCAGTTATTTATCTGATGTCCTTTATAAATATAAACAGCGACATCTTTGGTATGGCTATTATTTGGAGTATTGCTTTTGGAGTGCTTCTTTTTCTGAATGTTCTTATGTTTATTTGTTATAGATATTTGAAGAGATTTTGCAACAAATAAACTGCTATGCTTTATAAAATTTGCAATAGTGATAGACTGGTTATGAGACCAGTTTTTTAAATAAGAGTGGCCTAGAATTCCTTACAAACACTTATATAAGGGTCGATGATTTAAAAAGCAATTGAATTAAGAGAAGAAAAGTTATATGACAAATACCAATCGCACAAGCTCAATTAGAAGCGGTTTTGCCTACCAGAATTTCTGGGGTTTAAGGCTGTGCGGAGAATGGTTGGCTAGTCCAGAGCAGTACAAATGGATTCAATTTGAAACATGTCCTGATGAAAAAGATCCAAATAAATTCTATTTGGACGACATTGTTTGTCTTGATTCAGATAACTTATGGCATTTGTATCAAACTAAATATAGACAGGATTGCACTAATAAGTGGACCTGGGATAATTTTTTAAATGCGGAACGGAGTGGCGGAACTTCACTTATAAGAAAATGGGCAAATTCTTTAGCTAATCGTCTCGACAAAACCAAGGCGGCATTTTTTATAACAAATGGTGATTCTGAAGATTGCATTAGCAAATATATATACGATGAATTGCTTAATATCGAAGAAATAAAGAAAAAGGACCCCGCTCTTTATGATCGAATTGTTGTAGAAATAGGAATCGAGAATGATGTTGATTGTATTTTTCAAACACTTCGTTTTCAATTCAATCAAGAAAATCTGTCATCTGATGAATTAGAAAAAAACATACGAAAATATTATTATGAAAAACTTAATGCGACTGAGTCCGGTGTTACTAATTTATATCATGAAATAGACAAGGAGTGCAGGCAAAAGAATACTCAACAACTAAGCATCGAGCTACTTCGTAAGTGGTGTGAATTTGATACGCCTCGGTCACTGGATGAACAGTTTGATATTCCGACTGATTTTGAATTTTTTGATGATAAAACTCATCAGTCTATCCTAAATGATCTAGGGAAAACAGAGGGCGGTATCCGAGTAATTTTTGGTAATCCAGGTGTTGGCAAGAGCGTATATTTATCAAAGCTTTCTGATGAGCTGGGTGAGAAAAAAATAATTTCAATCAAGCATCATTACCACATTTCACCAGAAGATTCTAATCCCCAAGAGCGCTTGAACGCGAAGCGAGTAATTGAGGCCATAAAGTCACAATTAAAGTCTCACAAGGAAGCTCTTGGTGATTTGGCGAATAAGGACTCAAGAAAAATACCAGTTGGAGAGTTTATTACAAAAATAGGCACGAAACTCAATGGAAATAACAAAACTCTCGTTATAATTATTGATGGACTTGATCATGTTTTGCGCTATGGTGAAAAGGAAGAATTAGAGAGTTTTTTAAGAGAAATATGCGTACCGCAGCCTGGAGTTTGGATAGTTATTGGTATGCAATTAATTGCTAAGTCGCATTTGCCTCAAGTGGTTTTTGATAAGTTTCCAGAGAACAAATGGATGGAAATAAAGGGATTGAGCAAGGAAGCTGTCTCAAGGGTTATCCAAAAAAACAACATAAAGTTACATCTACCAGATCAAGCAGAGCTACTCAAGAGTTTAGTGGAAAAGTTATTTTCAATCACAGATGGTAATCCATTGCATTTGCGTTATAGTTTGCAGCAATTAAAAAATATATCTGGGAATAGTATCGTTACGGAATATTCCTGCAACGATCTCATATCGTATGGAGATGGTATAGAAAAGTATTATGATTCTCTCTGGAATCATATTTCAGATAACGCAAAATCACTCCTGCTTACAATGGCTAGTGTTAATTTTCTTTTTACGGAGCAGCAACTTATTGAATGCATTTCTTTTTTTGTGACCGATTCTAAGGATGTAACAGATGGGTTTAATCAAATCTCACATTTAATTTCAAAAAATATACGCGGGCAGATGAGCGTATTTCATAACAGTTTCGAATTATTTTTGAGGAATCGGAAGGAAATGACACAGCAAAAAATTGTTATAAAAACAAATATTAAGAAATGGCTGGAGCAATCTAATTATGAATATCTAAAATGGGCAGAATTAAGGATAATTGAGCATGAACTTGGAAATAGTGAACGGATTCTTGAAATAGATAGAGAGTGGCTTATAGATGCTATTTGCTATCCATGCAATACTGCTCAAATTTCTAAGCAAATGAAATTAGCTGTCAGAGTGAATCTTGAAAAAGAAGACTTTGGAGCGGCATTGCAAATTTCTTATTTGCATACTTACTATATAAATTCCAAAGATTTTGCAGAGGAGACTCCCGAATTAATTTTCGAAGAAGCACTTTGTCTGAAGCAAAATATCTTTGAATATATTGATTTTAAATCATTACCAACAACGCTGTTTTCTGTTGTTGCAGAAATGGCAGATTCCAACGGAAATAATCTTGCAGCAGAGGAAGCTAAAGACGAGTTAATCGAGCGCTTAAGTCGGCAAGAATATCGTAAGAATGAAATTCCTCGAGTAACGGGTGTATTTCTAGATGTCATTCCTTTTGATAGAGCTCATAAATTAGTCAAAGTTTATAAATATATAGTTCAATTTAGAAATCTAGATGTAACAGGTGAATTATTTAAAATTTATTCTCGTAGACTATTGGAATTAGGTCAAAAAAACAAAGTGCTTGAGTTACTAAAACTTAAGCTCAATGATATTGAGAAGAGAGCTGTTTTAGCGGAATGTGCTGTACATGGATTTAAGAATAGGACCGAAGATTGCTCCATCTATTTTAATGAGGAACAAAATTTAACGCCACTTTGCTTGCTGTATAAATCAATAAGGAATGAGAAATTTAATCTTCCTGCTCTTCCAAAATATGATATTTTTCCTGAAACAATTCGTGAGCATGATCCCGAAGAGCGAAAAAAATGGAGTGAATTTTATTATCATAATTTTATTGTTGGATTGTTATATGGTTTTTCTGACAATAAAAAAGATATAGAAAAATGGATTGCTAATATTCCTGATGCATGGCCAGCTAAGGCAGTAGCCGCCTTATTTGTTGCAAGTTTAAAAGTTAGTGACGGCATTAAAAACTGTAAATTTGAATATGTAGATTTATTCAATTCATTGGTTGACTTGCAAGCTCTGAAGTGGCCCGAAGATCGGGATGTTTTAAACTTTCAGACTGCATTCAGTGACGCTATTAGCGAAATATTTGAAATCGTTATTTATATTAAGGGATACATTGGAGACAATCAAGAAATTACTCTGTCTGATTATATAATGATCACTGGTAGCACAAGTTTCTTAAATGAAAATAATCTGACGGCGTTAGTTCTAAAAATATACAGGCCACTATTTTCACGTGAGGTATATGAAAAAATAAAAAATAAAAATATATACGGACTTCGTGATACCGTAGATCAGTTTCCCATTAGGGCTAGAGAATACGGCGTCATCTCAAAACTTGCTAGATTGTATGAAGATTTAAAATTATCAAAAGAGGTCCTGAAGAAAGCGGCGGATAATCTTCTTGGCTATGGTGACCATAAAGACGTCTATTTGTTTGATGTGCTTGAAGTAATAGAGTTTTGTGCACAAGCTGGGGTTGGTCAAGAAAAAATTAATGAATGGATTTTAAAAACTATTCCATTGATAGAAAATGTCGGAAAATATACCGATGGAGATGAAACACATGCCCTACCTATCGAACTTGCAGATGTTTTAGCTAAATATAATCCCGGGCTATTGCGTAAGTATTATTATTGGTCTGCTGATCAGGAGAATCTTTATCACGCTGAAGACTTATTTGAGTGTGTATTGACCTCTCTTGTGTTTAAAAGTGAAGAGGAGATTGCCTTAGCAAAGACTGTTGTTGAAAAAGATTCTTTTTTGAAGCTTAAAGCAACTGCAGTGAATAATCTCGGCGCCTCAGAGGCTTTGAATGACACGCAGGCTTATCTTGGTGAAATTAGTTTTCCTGAAGAAAAACAAAGTCCTTATACCGGCTCAGGCAAGCCCGTATATAACTATTCAGAGATTAATCCTGATAAATTAGTAGACCACATTAGCAATAATTTTGAGAATAAATGGGAGCGAAATAGCTATTTAGAGGGATGGTTTATTTATTGGTTGGAAAAAAATAATAAAGCCAAAATATATGACATTTTCAAAAATGTTATTGACAAATTTGGCGTTCAATCTGTATCAGGAGAGATTCTTGATATAGCATACCCTCTAGCGTATGAATTTGATAATGAAGCCGCTTTTGATATTGTATGCAAAGCTCAATCAAAGGATAATGGATGGCAAGGATATTGGACTGACAAGAAAAAATCTGAAAAAAGATGGCAGTTTATTAAAGAAAAGTACCCGCAACGATATGTAGATTTTTTTCAGAAGAGCACTAATGGCTATATTCCATTATCAAGAGGGGTTGAATACTTTCTTTTATTCAATGATTTAAAGCGGGCCGAAGAAATAGTGGAGGCAAGTATCCAGTTTGCAAAATCCTTGATGGCAAATAGCAATCTGCCATCGCCAGCATGGCTGGAGGAAAAAGAAATTGACGCGCTTGATATTTTAATTCAGCGATTAATTTGGCCTAGTCCATTAGTCCGAGAAAGAGCTGCCACTGCCTTAGCGAGCTTGCTTTGTTCGAGTAAGAAAAAATTGAATATCTTTAACCATCTGTTGCTCTGGCTTAAACAACAAAAGATAGAATCTGTAGCAGCAATTGGACTTCTTCCTATCATCAAAACTTTTTATATATGTAAAGACACTAAAGATTTAAAATACATCAACATTGACGATGTAGCCTCTTCAATGTCAGTAAGTTCCGAAGTTATAGAAGCATTATTTAAGGAGCTTTCAGATTTAAAAAACAAGCCAACGCCAAATTTAAAGCCCTTTAAAAATATTAAGGAATTTGGAGATGGTTATATTCCAAGTAGCTTCTTCTCTAAACATGTGCAAACATTTCTTGCACCTATTTATATGGATAGGGCAAAAAATATTGAAAGGCGATCAGGGAAAAGCTTTATCAAACAATGGGCGTTTATTTCAGATGAGATAATAAAGGATTTAGGAATAGAGCCTAACCATGACCATGTTTATTATTATGGTCGCAGTCAACAAGGTGAATTTTTACTTGGTTTTTCCACAAAAATAAGTGAAGTATATAGATCAGCATTTTTAAGAGCTATACAATATTTTTACCAAAATGGAGATATCGAGAAAGATTTTTATTTGGAATATGCTTATGCGACGCTGCCTATAGAATTATCCAAATGGAAAATTTTACCAAATCGTGCGCCAGAATGGTGGCCGCAGATCGCATCCAAAAGTAGGGAAGACGATAATGAAGATACTTCTTTGGAGAGTATTTCTTTTAAGAAAGCTCCGGAGGATTTGATTAATAATCAGGATGATAAATTAATAATTGCAGCTGAGGGTGCTATCAAGCCAGATAATGGCTGGAAAAATGATCCAGAACATTCATTTAAGTTGATCGCCTTTGGCTACAGAGCTGTAGGTCCAGAAGTGCCAACCCCGGATGAGGTTTCAGATAGAATTTCTTATGCTTCTCCTGGTTTGATTACTATCCCCTCAAGAACACACAAGCCCTTTAATTTCTTAGAAGATAAGGAAAATCATTTACCAGTTAGGCATGAGCCATTCCGAATCAAGGATATTGTAATCTATCCTATCATAGCCAGGGAACGCGATCTTTCCATTGCCCTTTGGCAATATTTCAGAGATTATAATGTACCATTCAATTTAAACCTCCCACTTTCACAAGAGCTTAAGCTCGTTTTACAAAAAAATAGCTGGCAGCTGGAGGATAAAAATGGTAAAGCTGTGGTCATGCATAGTGATTGGCTTGAGGGATTAAAGGAGAGATACAATCGAGATATGCCCATACCGCATGGTCAGTTTCTGATAGTGGAACAAAGCTTCTTAGATGATTGCTTGGGCAAAGATATTAAGATTGGATATATGCTGAAAACTACCTATAGGACAAGGAAGCACAGCTATGATGAGGTTGAAAAGGATAGTAAGATTAAATTAATAAATGTTATTGGTATACCCGAAAAGCCCAAGGGGTATGATTTAAATGAAATTGAAGAAAGGAACGCTGCATTAAATAAATATCTCGAAAACATTACTGATGAAGAGCTTCTGGAAAAAAGTGAAAAAGAGACAGCCCAAACCGAATTGGATTTTCAAGCGCTAAAAGAAGCACTTAAAAATAATAAGTGCAGCTTATGTGGTAATTCAATCTCTCAGTTCTCTGAAAAAAAGCCTTGCCTTCATTGGCTATTGAAGCCCAATGGTTTCAAAAAAAAGCATTTTCCATTATTATTTGAAAAATATAATTTTCATAGAATGGAGGCTTATCTTCGGTGGGTGGCAAATACTGATGTGCCATTAAAAAATATAAATGATCTTGTTGAGGAAAAAACATCTTCAAAGAAAATTGAGTTAACAATTCGGTATAAAAACTTAGAATGGTCTTTTTCATGTGCAGAATCTGACTTTAGCGGACATCAAGATAGTCATGAAGGAAAAATGCCACACTATCATTTTCAAATGAAATTAGATGACAGAGTTATTATAAATTATGGAGGTTTTCATATTCCGTTCCACGATGAGGATTTTTTTGGTTTTTCTATAAGCGAAGGAAAGATACCAAGGCTCGGCTACAAGCATATACATGGGGCAGGGATGCAGGAATTATTAGATAACTTTTCTCCAGATGAGCTTTTGGATCAAATGATTAGGGCTGAAAACTATGATGATGCTCAATTGCACACGTCTACTTTGGTTGAAGCAGCCCCCGGAACAACCATATCGGGCACGGATATCGCAAATCTTTATAAAGAACATAAAGAAACAGGCATACCAATGGCTAAATTAATCAAAAAATTGCCCAATGTAAAAGCAATGAGCGTGATATCTCCTGGTCCTGGTGTGCCAGATCTGGCTAAGCGCACGTCGCGTCGTCGTAAAGGCGATAAGTAGTCGCACTCTTGATTAAAAGTGCACACAAGCCCAAACAAAGGCCTAGTCTTGTCTTTTATGCTCAAGCACGGGACTATTTTATTTTTTCAATAAGGTTCTGACTTCTTCCATAACGTGGAGCAATTTTCCAGTTTTCTGGTAAGCAATGACCCCTGCAAAGGGGTTTTTTGTTTCAAATACTAAAATTTTTCCTTGTAACGAAAAGTTCTGAAATACGAAATTGATGAGTTGTGTTTTCTCCTCTGGTTCCGCAACTTGAAAAATCTCCCATGACTTCTGAGATAAGTCTATAATAGTACCAGCTGTAATATAGAAGTTCTGGTTTGCTTTGCTATGATCTTCTAATTGCTCCATTAAGTCCTGTTCTTGTAATTTATAGTCATTGCAGCGCTTATCATAATCTTCAGTTGTTATACGTCCATCCAATCGATCCTCGTACATCACTTTATATCGATTTCGGATTTTACTGAGCTTATGCTCTAATGTATTTTTATTTTGTATAAAGTATTCTTGCTCTGAATCGTGAATTCGTCGCATTTCGGTAGTTAGTTTATCCAAGGATTTTTTTGTGAGTTTCATATTTTGAAACTCTTGTTTGATTTGCAAAATCAAATCTTTTTCTCGTATCCAAACAACGTTTGTGCAATTTCCATGGTAATTTGTACAATGATAGTAAATGTATTTTCCCTTCTTAATTTCTGGAGAAATTGCGCATCCACATTCTGCGCATTTTACAAGTCCCCGAAAAATGTATGGCTTGTTGGTTCGCTTGTAGTTTTGTTTGTTATATCCAGCAATGACTTTTTGAACTTTTTCAAAAAGATGTCTCGGGACGACCGTGTCATATCTATGTTTGTAAATTTTTCCATTATAAAGCATTTCCCCGTGATAGAATGAATCTTTGAGTATCTTGTGAATTTGACTGGCTGTAACTGGTTTATTGCTTGGATAATTTGTAAGACCTCTCTTATTCATTTCTTTTGCAAGTGATTTTGCAGAATATCCGCCAGCGGCATAAAGTTCAAATGCTTTTAGAATATAGTGACTGCGCTCTTCGTCAATAACAATATCTTTTTTACCATCACTCAATGTGATATTTTTGTATCCAATGTGAGCTTTCCCAGGCAGCTCACCGTTGTTTAGTTTTTCTCGTAAACTACGCTTTACGTTATCGCCAAGTTGTAGGACATAACTTCTTGCAAACATTACTCCCATATCCCAACGCAATAGGTCCGCGCTGTTTGAATCTTTGTTGAGAATGAGGTTTTCACGTAAAAAATGCAATTCCAATTTTTCTTGTTTGCGAAAATCATCCAAAATAACAGATTCCTTGAAGCCTCTTTGTAAGCGATCAATGGTATCAGTGATCAATGCAATTGGTTCTTTGGATTTTTTGATGATCTCAATGATGCTGGAAAATTCGTTGCGAACATCCTTTGTTGATGATTCTGTAATCTCAAACACTTCATCAACAAGAAGATTTCTATATTCGCAATATTCTCTCATACGACGAACTTGTGATGGTATTGATTGCCCCTCTTCCATTTGCTCTTTTGTGGATACACGAGCAAGTATCAATGCTTTCATAAATTTTTTCATAGTGAATTATAAATACTAAAAGGACGGTTCTAGCTTACCCAATAAATCCAAGGAAATACTGGTAGAACCGCCCTTTGAGTAGGACGATGTCCTTGAATTTATTCTATTGGGTAAGCAATGAAATTATACAGTAAGAAAGTGTTTTTTGGTAGGTCTCTATTTTATGAGCAATGCATTTCTCACTGCTTTGCCGAGTTCCTCATTTGATATGTTTATACTCAGTCCATTATTTTTCAGATTTTTCATAGCTTTTACCCGTTCAACGGCCTCAATGGGGGTTAGGGAGCCGTAGCCGTATGAGCCAAATGTTGTACCGATATGTTCATGTCCAAGTACGAGGCTGATAGCGCGCTTATCCGCTTCAGTCAATCCGAGTTCACTCATAAATGCAACAGCGGAATGGCGAAATGAATGAGGATTGTAATAGGGAACATTTGCTTCCTTGCATCTCTCTTGTATGATTTTTCGCGCAGGGTTTGATGATTGCCAAAATTCATCCGAGACTTTTTTGAGTGAGAAATCTTGTGTTGCTGGGAATATTGGCTTTTTGCTCCCAAAGCCCTTTTCTTCTGTAAGATAGGAATACCATTCAAGAAAAATTCTCTCACCATCATCCCAGCCAATGGGAAAAAATGTTGATATAATTTTTTTTGAGTTTTTTGTCTTGACGCCCATTGCGGGGCTCTGTTCGATGTGGAGTTTGTGTTTGTCAAATGCTTGCATAGGTAGAGATACAACGGCACTGATGCGCATGCCTGTCAAGATGAGGAATGCAATCATTGCTCTATCGCGCAGGGCAACCTCGTGATTTCCCGAGATGCTCTGGACAATTGATTTGATTTCCTCAAGTGTTGGAATATCTTTTTCCGTTTTTTCAAGTGCGATGCTCGTTTCTTTCTTTGAAAGGCGCAGGTAGTCAAGGTCCGTTTTCTTGATTTTATCATAGAATGGTTGATCACTAAGCCATAAAAAGAAGCGTTTAGTGTGTCTGAGAATGTCATATTGATTTGAGAGTGAAGTGTTATTCTTATCAGCCTCTCGCTTGAGGTATTTTTTGAACTCATCACATAAATCCCGATCAAACTCTGCAAAATCAGAATTTTCAAAACACACTTGCCACTTGTAGATGCACTGCGCGTATTTATTGATCGTGCTTTCTGCAAAGCCTTTTGCGCTACGACAATGATTGAAATATTCACGTTTTGCCGCCTCATTCTTTATGATCGAATTGGTCATATTAGTGTTGTTATCAAATTATGGACATTCGGACATTTATCTAATCTTAGATAAAACATGGTAGTACATTATGGCGAACGTATTTGGACGTTTGCCTTTCCGATTGTTTTACAGATATGAGAACCACATTTTTTGCACAATGAATGACGAATATTGCCAACTGCACGGATGTTTTTTTCTTTTGCTTTGACACCTTTTTTGCACTTGAAACATGGATAGCTTCCTCCTGACATATTCCATTTGCGCGTTTTGATTTTATTATGCAGATAGTCAGCAACAGCGTCTCCCATAAAAAAATATGGTTTTGAGCCTGGATTATAAGGCGCAAGACCATCTGCAATCCAGCGTTCTACTGTTTTGCGAGTTTTGTCGCAGATAAACGCCACGTCATCGATGGTGTATGATTGGTATTTACTAAATCTATTCTTTTTTGATGTAGTTATTTTTTTCATAGAGTTTTTTGAGGAAAAATATTTTGATCTGCCATAAAGACACAGGAAACTCTCAAAAACCTATGAGATGTATGGCAGGTCAGAATATTTTTCTTTCTTGATGAGTGTTTTTTCCTTTTCGCGTTTATTTATGCGATAGAGCAGGTCGAAAAAACCGACAAAGTTTTGATTTGCTTCGATAACTTCCTCATTCGATAATTTCTTTTGAGAGAGTTCCTCATAGAATGGTTTTTCGTCTTCAATTTTTTGCATAAATAAAAACTGATCTTATCCTTGAGACCAGTTTATATCTTTCAAGTTTAGTAAATTTTAGTAAATTTTAGTACTTTTTTACCTAATTTCAGTATATTCCACCATATTCTAGTAATAATTTAGCTGAAGACATTTATTCTTAATTGTTAGAAACTCGCTAAATCCAGTCCTCTTAAGAATTTGTGCATTTATGTGGTTTTTTGCGCTATAAAATGATTTTTCATTCAATTTATGGGTCTCGTCCGTTCTAGTAATAATTTCATTTGCGGTTTGGAAATCCAATAATTGTCCAGGTGAATAATATTCATCATGCGTATCAAATAATGCACTGAGGATGTAATAAGAGGCGGTGCCAATTTCAAAATAAATAAAAGAGTCAGAAATTTTAAGTGCACCATTTGCAGTATTGAAAGAGATTTGTATATTTTGTGATTTTGTATTTTCATACAAAGAATATATATCGGAAATAGATTTTCTATTTACTTTAAGTGTGTAGTTTTGAGGCTTAGTAGATATAACTCCTCCAAATGCGGCTTTTGTTTTTATGAATGAATCAACGAGTGGCGAATCGGAATACATGCTTCTTTCTATAGTAATAATACTTGCATTTTGCAGAAATCTTAAAACACGTCTTTGGTCGTCTGGTTTTGGCAGAGTCGAATCGGCGCTTTGAATACGGATTTCTATCTTATCACTGATGCTTGCATCAATTTCTTTTCGGATTTCTTGCAACATCCAAAAGACAGCAATCTTGAATTCTGCGCTTTGCGTTCTGATAATTTCTTTAAGATCCATATATTGAGAGTTATTTATATCCATTTTGCTTCATTTGAGAGAAAAAATCAATATTATTGCTTGAATTTTATCTTTTTAGATGGTACATTGGTAATGTCACACCCAACTGAATATTTAGCACGAATGCCGTTTTTGGCGACGAGGTTGTTCTTGGAAAGGGGCAACCTTGCTAAAAACAATTGAGCGCAACCTCGTGTTCGTGTTCAGTTGGGTGTGACAACCAGCAGGTTGTCCTTTTTTGTTTGGATAATCTTGTTGAAATAAAAATAATTTGTAATAAAAATGCTATGGATAGCAATATGCCTATTGATGAGGCTCAAAAAAATCAAGAACAAAAGTGGTACAAAAAATGGTGGGTTATACTAATTGCAATAATAGTAATGTTGCCGTTTTTTTGGTTTTTTATTCCAGTTGGACTGATTGTTCTCATTTGGACTAGACAATGGAGTAATGGCGGTAAAATCGCCGCTACGATCGGTTTCATTTTATTTTTGATGACAGTCCTGGTTATAATTGGTTCTAATGCTTCAACAAAAACACAAACAACTTCAAAGGAACAAAAGCAGGAAATTGCGAAAAATTTGCCTATTGATGATAAAAAAGAAGATTCAAATACTGGTAGTATGGCACAGGTTGTTGAACAGAATGATCAAATTACGGAGGAAAAGAATGCAATTTCAGAAAACAGTTCGGAAATAGCCAGTCAAAATGAAAAAGTTGAAGAAGTTCAGGATATTCAAAAAACACCGAACTATGAAGTTGTTTATACAATAAATAATAAATATGGGCAAGGTGAGATTGATTTTGGAATTTTGATTGATCCAGTCGATGTACAAAGTAACTATTTCAAAGAAGATATAAAATTTATTGTGACAAAAGTTGTACAAGAGAAAGGAAAAAAAGTTTCTATTGATATATTAGATGATAAAAAGACTCTTGGTTTGTACCAGAAAAGTCACTATGCTCAAAATACTTTAGGGAGAATTCTTACTCAAGATGAAATGGAGTTGATCGGAGATCACCTTGTTGCAAGTTTTTCTGGACAGTTTGGAGAAGAAATTGTACAAAATTCATTGTCGTTTTTTCCAGCAACTGGGTCCGATAATCCAAGAGTTGGTAAATATGTCGAAACTCTCAAATTTGAGGTGAAATGATGTAAAAAAAGAATTTTTTTCCGATATGGTTATTTCAGTCGTTTATTCAAGGCTGCTTGATTGAACGTTCTTTTGATTGTACACTAAATTTGTATATCAGTTATTACTTTTGTGATGAATAATAGAAAAAATAAGAAAAAAATAGGTGAGAATTATACTTTTATAGATTTGTTTGCTGGGATAGGGGGATTTCACCAGGCTTTTCATAATATCGGAGCTGAGTGTGTGTTTTCTTCAGAATGGGATGAAAATGCCAGAAAAACGTACGAACTCAATTTCAAAAAGATTTCTCCAAATCTTTTTGAAAAAAATAAATTTATAGGGGATATAAACTCAATCAAAAACATCAAAAAGGAGATTCCTGATTTTGACATTTTGACGGGAGGATTTCCTTGCCAGCCCTTTAGTCACGCTGGACACAGAAAGGGTTTTTTGGATACCAGAGGCACTTTATTTTTCAATATAGTCGAAATATTGAGACAAAAAAAACCAAAAGCGTTTTTTATAGAAAATGTCAGGGGATTATTGAATCATGATGATGGCAATACTTTTTCAGTAATCAAAAAAACAATAGAAGAAGAACTGAACTATTCTTTTTATCCTGAGATTATTAGAGCCTCCGATTTTGGTTTGCCCCAGCATAGACCTCGTTTATTTATGGTTGGCTTCAAAAATAAAAAGATAGAATTTGAGTTTCCAGATCCAGTTGGCTTGAAAATGAACATGTCTGACATATGGGGAGGAAAATGCAGTAGAGATGTGGGATTTACTCTCAGATGCGGTGGTAGGGGGTCTGGTTTGAATGACAGGAGAAATTGGGACACATATTTGGTTGACGGTAAAGAAAGAAGATTGTCTTCTGCGGAGGGGAAAAAAATGATGGGATTTCCGAAAGGTTTCAAATTTCCAGTTTCTGAAACCCAAGCAATGAGGCAGCTTGGGAATGCTGTAGCTGTGCCAGCCATTCAAGCTGTTGCACAGGCAATAATTGAATCATTGAACTCTTATGATAAAAGGAAATAAAGGAGAATGGAGTGAATTTTATGCTTTTCTCAAAATATTGACTGATGGCAAAATGTTTACTGCAGATAAAGATCTCGAAATATTGAGAGATAATTATTATATTGTTTTGAAAATTATTAGAGAGGAAACTAATGGGAAGAAATCTTATGATATTTCTAAGCGGGATGGCAAAGTTGTGATTTTTGATGAAATGATGAAATTGAGTGATGTTGTTGATTTGGAAAAAATAAAAAAAAGAGTTGCGGATATTTTTGATGAAATGAGAAAAGCGAAAGGATCTACTTTCCAGATATTACTTGCTGAAGAGGCTATGAGGGATTTGCATTGTTCCCAGATAAAAGCATCAAGCGGACGAAAGGCGGACTTAATGATTGTTTTGCACGACAAAAAATCACCAGCCTTTCCTGAATTGGGGTTTAGCGTGAAATCCATGCTCGGATCACCATCAACACTTTTGAATGCCTCAGGGGCGACAAATTTCGTCTATAAGGTTGCTGAAAGCGGCAAGTCTGATGAAGAGCTTGATGTGTGTAACAAATCGCTTACAGTTCGAGATAGGGCCGAATTTATCTATGATGCAGGTGGCCGTTTTGAATATTGTGGGATGGACAGTGCTAAATTTAGAAAAAACCTTAGAAAGATTGATTCGAATTTTCCAGAAATAATTGCAGAAATTGTAAGGCATTACTATGGTGGCAGGGGAAATAGCATTTCTGATTTGGTTGATCATATTTCGAAGGATGTTGATTTTTGCAAAAAGCTTGATTTAGACAAAAGTGACTTTATTTTTAAGGTAAAGAGATTTTTATCAGATGTTGCTTTGGGCATGACTCCAAGCAGAGAATGGGATGGACATGCCAGTGCACACGGTGGATACATAATTGTAAAAGAAAATGGAGAAATAATCTGTTATCATATCTACAATCGAGACGAATTTGAGGACTATCTTTATAATAATACAAAGCTGGATACTCCAAGTACGACACGACATAAATTTGGCGACGTTTATGATGAAAATGGAGAGAAAAAAATCAAATATAATTTGCAGATTAGATTTATAAAATAAGCAAATGGTAGATATTTTTTCAAAAGAAAAAAGGTCCGAAATAATGTCGAAAATAAGATCAAAAGAAACCAAAATGGAGGTAAAATTCAGAAAAAAACTTTGGCATTCTGGATTTCGATATCGAAAGAACGCGTCTGGTTATTTTGGAAAACCAGATATTTTACTTAAAAAATATAGAACAGTTATTTTCATCGATTCTTGTTTCTGGCATGGATGCAAAAAACATTTCAAACTTCCTTCAACAAGACAGAAATTTTGGAGTGAAAAGATGGTACAAAACCAAAAAAGAGATAAGGACGTTACAGGTTATTATAAAAAAAATGGTTGGAAAATTATCCGAATTTGGGAGCATGATTTGAAGAGGAATTTTCAGAAATCGTTTGACAAAACTAGTTATTTATTATTGAAAGATGAAAGTGCACGAATAAAGTAATGGAAATACAATTATTTTTGATCAAGAAATCGGAATTTTGATTTTTTGGAAATATCTGTTATATTGAAATTATTAAGATATTACTATATATGGCTACAAAATACTTAAGGGCTATCGAGGTGGCGGAGTATTTTATCGCAAGAGCGTGTAAGGAAGGGGATGAAATGACGCCAAAAAAATTACAAAAGATGCTTTATTATGCTCAAGCGTGGTTTTTGGTTTTTGAAAACAGGAGGCTTTTTGATGACAAAATAGAGGCGTGGATGCATGGACCGGCGATCTACTCCATTTATCAAGAGTATAAGATGTTCGGTTTTTTTCCAATTAGAAAGGAAATTGATAAGGATTTTTTGGATAAAATATCAGATAATACGAAGAGGTTTTTATCGGATATTTGGAAAGTGTATGGAAAATATGATGCTGATTATTTAGAAATCTTATCACATAACGAAAAACCTTGGCGTGTTGCACGCGCTGGAGTTGGCGAGTTCAATGCTTCAAAAAATGAGATTGATACAAAATTGATGAAAAGTTTTTATAAAGAACTGCTTGCTAAAACAACGGATGATGTCCAAGAATCGAAATAACAAAAGAAAACAGGAGAGAAGACTTCAAAAAAAGAAGTCTTCTTTGATAGAGTGCGTTGTTGGTGTACAACGAGATGATGTAAATGAGGGTAGAGTTCCTGAAAGTGTTGCCAGTATGGGTGATGTATTTGATGATAGTGAAGTTTATTCTATAAGTTTTTCTCAATATGCCAGTAATGAATGTGAGATAGACGCAATGATTAGCAATGGAGATAAATGTTCAGGTCGAGCATTGCAACTATTGAAACTGATTGGATCGCACTGTAGCAACCTTAGGACGCTTAAACATCTTGGTTTTGAAACAAAAAAGATTGCAAACGATAATCAGTATAAAAGGTTATATAATAAACTGAAAATGTGCGGTGTGGACATAAAGGAAACTACGATTTATGAATCATACATTTCAAATCAAGGTGGTAGAATATTTTTTTGGGTGTATGGACAAAAAAAGATGATATATATTGTTGCTATACGAAGAAATCACTACAAATAATTTTTTGTAAGAATAATTGTAAAATATGCCAATAACTCAAAGTCAAACATTCTATGTAAAAAAAATATATCTGAAAAATTTTAAGAAATTCAGTAATGCTGAAATTGATTTTGGGGCTGGACTTAATTTCTTGATAGGTCCGAACAACGCTGGAAAAAGTACAATTCTTCAAGCTGTGGATATTGTTGTGGGGGATACGTGGCTTTCTGAGGATATGCTTGACCATTCTTTTTTTTATGAAGAGGAGAATAACTTTGTTGTTTGTGTGGAAATTGCCTTTCCAAACATCGGTTGTTCATCTAATAGAAACAGAATAAACTTCATTAGAAATCTGAAGCTTGCAAAAGGCAATGTTCGATCAATGGTGTATGGACAATTTTCAAATGCCACACCTCGAGAATTTCTTGATGGAGATGAAATAGATAGCATAACAGATGTAGTTGGGGAGGATATAAATATTGAGTCCGTACATTTCTTTACTGTTGCTAAAAGAGAAGATGGTAGTCTGAGTGTTGAAAATTTCGTCGTACTTAATTTGTGTGAGCCAGTTTATAAAAATGATGGCAACTATACATCCATTCAAATTTCATTGACCAAGTGGGTGAGGAGTAATCTGATTTCATTTTTGTTTATACCAGCTGCCAGATCTGAAAATCGACAAATATTTCAAGTGGCACAACACACGTGGCTTGGCAAATATTTGAAAATTCTACAAAAAGAAAAAAATAGTGAAGTCGAAAGTTATTTTGATCAATGTCATTTGCAATCATTTCCATTGGAATTTGATAATTCTGTAAAAGATATTCTCAAGGATCTCTTTGGTGATATAAGTGAATTGTCACTTCACACCTTTGATCATGAGCATTGTGACTCATTGTATAAATACGCTCATGTTTTTTTATCTGATCCTTTTCTTGCTGAAATTGATAAGAAGGGTCACGGTATCCAATCTGCGAGTGCTATAGCATTGTTTTTGGGCTTTCTTGAACGAGAGGCTCTCAATCATCCAGAATATAGCACATCTCGGAGTGGATCCGCTCCATCACACTGGGCTACGATTTTACAGATAGAAGAGCCTGAATCACACTTTCATCCTCCAGCGCGAATAAAGCTCGTATCTATTCTTAAACAGAAATTTGCTGACTCTGGGGCGCAAGTAATTGTTTCGACGCATGATGAGGGATTTGTTAAGTGGCCTTTTATGAATGGCTCAAATTTGATATTCCCAGGTGCGATTGATCCAGACGGAAAGATCAAATCTATACTATTTCATGATGGATCGACAGATAGCACTATGGAAATAAACTCTCGTATATTACGGTTTCAAGCGTCAACAATTTTTTCACAAAGAGTGTTGATAGTTGAGGGGTGCGAGGCGGTGTGTCTAAATGCTATTTTCATGAGATTATTGAATGAAGACTTAGAATCTAATGCAATTACAATGGCTCAATCAGTATCTTCGCAACCAAGAACTGATCACGGAGATAGTGGCAATTTACAGCCAGCTGGTGGCGCATCTCAAATACCTGATACAGTTCAATTATATAAGCAATTGGGAATAAAAAGTGCATGTCTGATTGATATCGATTGTTTATTCAATGGTTCGATTGGAAGAATTATTGAGTCATTTGGTGGGGTACCAAGGGCTTTCATTTTTGATGAGGTGCTTACACAAGAAGAGGTGAGAGGGGGTAGTGGGATGGTATCAGCTCAGGATATGAGAAGTATTATAGCGGCTAGCCCAGATAAAGAGCGTAGATTTAGTGATTTAGTCGAACGATTATCAAATATTGGAATTTTTGTATATAACAAAGGTGATTTTGAAGGAAATTTTACGGATAGATTTGTGAATAATTATATTAGTCGGAACAATAAAATTATTAAGGAGGCATTGTGCTATGCTATAAAAAGTAAAGCGGAAATGAGTAATACATTTGATGTGGATTGTTTGCAAAGTAATGCAAGGCAAGATTTAGAACAAGCTTTGGCATGCATAAAAGCTTTCTTTAGCACTGACTGAATTGTAGCAGTCGTATTTCTTGTGATATTTCTCTCATATTTAAGTTGCGGAACATGTCCATTAGCGGGAGCCCCATACAAGATGACATTTGAACTAAACAAGAAAAGAGCTTCCTGCATTTATGCAAGAAGCTCTTTTTTTATGCTATTGCCTCAGTTGCTATTGGCAAAGCGTTTTCGGGTAGTTTGTGCGCATTGATCAGTTTCATTGGAATCCAATCTTTTGGTGCACGGTCTAATGGGATGTTGCCACAGCCAGGTTTTCTTCTCCAATGGGCTCTTCTCCAATGCACACGTTTTTCCTGTGATGCCTTAGATGATTTGATGAAGCTAACCAATTGGTCGATTTTTTCTTGTTTCATCTTGAACTTAGCTGATACAGTGAATAAATCAGATGTTTGATCAATGAATGCATTTTCTAAAGAAACTCGTTTTTTTGAACTTGATTTCATTTTTTCATTTTTCTTTGTTGTACTTGCTGGAAAATTTTCCAGATAAATACATAAGTTTATGAAAATATGAAACGCAGAGTTTATTGCAAAATCTTTAAGCGGAGCACTTATATCGAGAATGTTAGCATTTAGAAATGTCTTAATCACAAAATTTTCGGACATCTCATTTGGTTTGAAATACATTATCGGAAGTGTCATTTTGCCATCTTTGTCATAGCTAAGATGTTTTTCAAAAAAACACTCAATTTCATGCTCTGATGCCTGTCTCCTTATTAAATTTAACAGCTCTTTTCTTTCGGTTTTTTTGAGTCTTTTACATCTAGAAAGACTTGGTGGCAAAAGACGTAGCTCCCATAAATCGGAAGAATCAGCAGAAGGAAGAAACTTGCCGATATTGCTCACAATAATTGAATCGTAAGCTGTTCCATCATAGGATACCAACAAATCGGTTAATGTGATAATGAATGAATCAAAAGGAAATCTAATTTCCTTCCACCGAACTGCGTTAATGGTTGTCGCGTCTAATAGATTTTGGACGTTTGAGGGTAAGTGAAATATCCTTCTGGAGGAAAAATTCCATGATAATATGGAAAATGGAATAAATCCATTTGCTTCACTTTCTTCATTATAATTTGGTATGTAATTCAAAAATCTTTTTTCAAAGAGATCTTTTTTTGTTAGATTTAAAAGACATTCTCTGAAAGAATCAAAATCTCTGTGATTTTGAGGCAATGAATTTTGCAAATTCATTGATGTTGCACTTCGAAGGAAACACAAATTTTCCCAGTGGGATAATAAGTGGTCGATTCTCTGTAATCCAACATTTGAAGACATGATTGTTCCTCCAGTGTATTTGAATTGTATTATTCTTCTGTTAATTTACATGCAAAAAGCAACTGAGAATGATATCGTATTTTAACTATTTAGTCAATCATTTTGTATAGGATTCTTGCAAATCAATTCGAATGTCGTCCAGGATGCGGAACAAACACATTTTAAGGCTTTTTAAAGCCTTTTTTTGTTGGTTGTATTTGATTAAAATATAGTTATATGGTAGAATTTTTTTTTAGTTCTTTTCATATAAACTTTTCACAAGCTGACAATAAAGTAATCAAGTTATTTATTATTTTATTGTCAGTTTGTACAAGAAGCATTCAATTAACCATCATTTGGTGGAGGAGAAAATGAACAGGAGTAAAGTGAACGACTCAAGGCTATGGGAAATATGGCAAAAATCGGGAGCGATTGGAACAATCAAAACCGCACGGCATCGAAAGAGAATGATTAAAGCTATTAATGACGCTCGGGGAGTGGAAATCGTCAGAGATAGTGAATCAATTCGTTTTATCGGCCATTTTGGCTTGGGAAACAAGTCTGAAATGATCTTGACGTTAGCCGATGCGACCAATCTTCTGAACTCTGGTCTATTTGAAACATCTGGAGCATATGGCAAAGTACTTATCGAGGCCAAAATGGTTCGTGCCTGGTTTAAGCCCGTTCAAGGCAATGATCTTATTTGTCTCGGGACTCGTGATTTCGTCAGCAATTTGAGACAGATTCTCTTAAATTAAGAATCACGCATGATGTGAAGTCGAGGACCGTCATTGATTGGGGTCACAACTATATAACTCCAGAAATATGGCGGCCCGTTGCAACCCAACTGGTCGCCTTTTTATTTCCCAACAGCCAACATTTCCAATGATTGCATTATTTTTTTAAGTCCAGAGTTTTGAACATATCAACCAACTGGAGCAATGACATTGACAAGGGTGTAGCATTTGTGTTACGCTCTTTTGTTGAGTTATTTCATAAAATTTTTTTCTATAGAAAGGGCTAGACGATAAACAAACTTCCAGAGGAGGAATTGATTATGCCGGCACTGGTAAAAGTCATAAAAAAGAATGGTACTATGTACAAGGGTTTCCATTTTGGTAGCGAAGGAGGATTGATTTATTTGATCAATCCATGGGAATTGACAGAGGATGAAGATAATGAAAATCTCATGCCGGGCGACCATATGGAAAGCCCGGTCGGAAAAGAAATTGTTGGCACAGCGGGAGAAGAATTTAGGTTTATTCAAATCCCTGTTGTTGATATAGAAACAATTGAATCCACAGATTGATTTTAAGCTCGCCACGGAAAGCTTTCCGTTTAGGTGAGCTTTCTTTTTGGCTAGGTTTTTCTATGACTGTCCTAGTAATTCATCAAGATTTTTTTAAGCATTTATTTCGGGTGTCCGAACGGGATTTAAACTGTTTTGCGCTTAATGTTTATTTATGATACTTTTTAATTATGAAATACAAAAAATCAATCATTGTAATTTTATTGATTCTAATCCTTCTTGCAAGCGCGGGATTTTTTGTAGTGTATCGCACCAAGACTCAAGTGAAAGATCTTTTCCGGATGAACAAAGAATCGCAAGAAGCAGGTTATTACATGGGTGATTTTGAATTCAAAATGATGGGGGTTTTGTATTGGCTGGATAAAGGAGAATACTATCGTGCCCTAGTGCAGCTTAACAAACTGCATAATCAGTTCGAAACCAGAGAAGGACTAATCAAATTGCCCGAGTTTAATAATAAAGCGGAAGAAATTGAGTTTTATTTGAATTTACAAAATCCCAAGACAGGTGCTTTCATTGACGATATTTATCCGTATGCAGTTTACAATGAAGTTACAGAAAATGCGATAAACAATCTTGACGCGCTGACAAAAGAAACTGGACAGCCACTCAAATTAAAATATCCTTTAAAATATCTCGACGAAATCAATACACCGGAAAAATTAAAAGCATTTCTCGATGATGTTGCTTATGTCAGTTGGATTTCAACGAAGTTTCCGCAAACGTCTTATGTTTTTGCCAGAAGCATATTAAGTTATGCCAATGGCGAGGGAATGATGGAAGAAAAAGGTCTTTATAAATTTTCTGACGAATGGAAGCAGGCCTTGCTCCAATGGTTTTATGACAATCAGGATCCGGAAACAGGATTCTGGGGACCGAGATCGAGAGCGGATCATAAATTATTAAAAAAAGATTTAACCAATACCGCTTCAGTTATTAAAGCGTTCGTTGATAAGGATGGCAATAATATTTATGAGACCTTCCCTTTACGATATGGAAGTCAAATGTTCAAGACTGCTCTTGAAGTTATGTCTGAGCCAACGCCAGATGTCGAGGATTTAGATGAATGGCACGAATGGGAATTAAAGATGGGGAAAGGCACTTATATGATAACTAGATATATATGGCAATATGCTTCAACGGAAGACAAGGTTGAGGCCAAAAAAATACTTGAAAATCTTGTTAAAACCAACTTTGCCGAGTGTTATGTTCCAGAGGAAGGGGCATTTAGCTATTATCCGCATGGAGAGCATGCCACTCTGGACGGCAGCGGATTTTTTTCAATCTTCAAGGATATTGGAGCATTGTCTAATGAGAAACAAAAGAAACTTTGGGGAGAACCGGAAAAAATAATAACTGATCTGGGAAATCGAAAAGTGTCGATGCTTACAGAAAAAGATTTAGATCTGATTGCAACAAAAGAAGACGTCAATTCTATTCGTATTTATAAAACTGTTGCGGATTATAATAATTTGATGTTAGGTGTTTCGGTGATTGTTTATCCTAATGAATCATCCATTCCAGATATTATGGATCTGACTGCTAAAATGAAAACATGGCTCAACACAACTCCACAGACAATGGGAAATTGGACATCAAAAGAGGAGATGAAGCAAGAGTTGGAGGCTGTTCAATTTGAAGAAGCTCCGGTCTATGAAAAAGAAACAGCAATTGAAAATATGAATTCAATCCTGCAGGCAAACGGAAAAGTAGTGGTCATCGGATTTGATACCTTGCAAATTCCGAGATATAAAATAGTGTTTGAGAAATAAAATTCATTCCTAATTTTGATTCCAACCGTATGAAAGGTACACCATTTGCCGAGCATGTCTGGAAACTGCCCATATGAAGGGGCAGTTTTTCTTTTTCTTATTGGGCTATTTCTAGAACCGTTCTAGCGACTCATTTTTTATATCCAAGTGGGGCGATAGAACTTTTTGTGGTAAAATATTGATATGAAAAAAATTCTTCTACAAAAATCTTGGGTTATAAATGCTCCTCGCGAAGAAGTTTATAAAATAATGAGCGATTTTGAAAATATGCCCAAATATTTTCCGAAAGTAGCTCAGTCACTGCACATCTTAAAAAGGGATGGGAATAATCTTACTATTGAAGCTAAAGCTAAAACATTTGGACGTATTATTTCCGTGCAAATGGAAACTCAATTGCGTCCACCAAAAGGATATGTTTCAGATAATAAAAGTGGCATTGGAACTTTTGGTTACGAAGAATTTCTTATGGAAGAAATTTCGGAAGGTACAAGAATCAACTATTCATATAATATTGAATTAAAAAATCCAATCCTTCGTATTTTGGGTGGATTCTTAATTGGATGGTATGCGATGCGTTTTTGGGAACATGCTGTTATAGACAAATTAAAAGAAATGTTAGAGAAGTAAAAATTGTAAACAGATTTTAACGGCATCCAGCGCTCGAAGCACATATAAAAAAGTATTATCGGTGATTTTATGAAAGAAACAAAACTTATTGTTTTGCGCGGTCCGTCTGGCTCTGGGAAAAGCTCAATTGCAAAAGCGATTCAAACGGAGTGGCTCGATCACAATAATCCAATGGCGTACGTGGAGCAAGATTATTTCAGACGAATCGTCCTTAAGGAAAAAGATGTTGCTGGGGGTTTTAATATACAGATGATTAAAGAAACGGTGTTATTTCTTTTGCACAATCAATATGATGTCATCATGGAAGGCATCTTTGATAAAGGGCGTTATGAAGAGATGTTCAAGGAAATTATCCGCAACCATCCATCAAATAATTTTTTCTTTTACTTTGACATCTCTTTTGAAGAAACTCTCAGACGGCATGACACAAGACTAAATAATAATGAATTCGGCGAAAAAGAGATGCGATCATGGTACAAAAGTGAGAATTTCCTAGAGAGTATCAGAGAAAATATCATTGGAGAAAGGCATGCTTTCGACGATACGGTTAAACATATTCGAATAGTCGCTAATTTGTGAAACTGCTTCTAATTCATCCAATCATGCTTGACATTGGACATTTTTTGCGTTAGGATGGAGCGTTGTGAGGAGTATAGACAAAGTAATTTAACAAATGATCAAAATGTCAATTTGAAGGAGGAAAACATGGGCACGACAAGAGCTAGTGGGGCAGTTCTCACGGAAGAGAAAAGAGTAGGAAACCAAATTACATTCGGGCTTACGCTTCATCGTAAGAAAACCACATTTACGATCACTTTCGATGATGTGAAGGAGGTGGAACCTGTGACCGAGCATGGTGTGAGGATACTGACCAAAGATGGCGCACCAGTATTTGTTACCTTTTCTGCACTACAGAGCATAGTGCTCTAAAATCATTCAATTCAAACCGCCATAAGCCACTTAGTAACTATAATTAGTGAAAAGCGGCTTTTTTGTAAGCATATAGTTTGACAAAATATGATTTGCTTGATAATCTTTATCAAATTAGTTTATAATGGGCATTACGCCAAATTGTTACTTTGACAAAAGGAGCTGTAAGATGAAAACAAGAACGAAAAGCGTGCTTCAGGTTTTGTTGTTGGTTTTGACGGTATCTTTTCTGGTAACAGGGTGCAAAGAAGAACCAAAAAAAACCGAAAAAAAAATCGGGCAAGCTGGTTCAGCTGTCCAGATGTTTTTAAGGAACATGGAGTTCAAGCGATATGAACAGATGCATGCGCAGACAGTAAATTCCAGAGAGAAGTTGATTTTTGTTCAAAGTATAACCCAAACACCTATTGTGGTGAAAAATGCTGCTGTTTTGTCAGATAGATGTTCTGATACCGACGGCGATTGTGAAGTAAATGTGTCAATGGATGTTACTGATATCACGTCGGCCTTTGCTGCATATATCGTTAATCTGAGGTTATCTAGAGACCCAGACTCTACAAGATCACCATTCTTTTTTTCTCCAAATATTTTGGGTATTGAAAAGTTTATACCCATACGGCAGACATGGAGAGTGGTCAAATTAGATGGCGCATATTTTATTGATATGGGCGCTGGTGGGGAGAAAACGGCACGGCATGAGAATATCATGAATTATGTGCTAGATGCAGGTGTTACTGAGGAAGATATCAATAAAAAAAGTGTAGACGAGAAGATAGATTCGGCTAGCATGTGGCTAATATTTCTGTCAATGGATCTAAATCTCTCTCCTGAGGAAATGAAGACCATCATACGTAACTCAGCGCCTCTTGTGGATGCATCCATAAGGAACTTGTCGTACATGGCAGAAAAAATGAAAGCAAATGGGGTCAAGTCAAAAACCGGGATATAATATCCTTGCAATCATCTGTAATCATTGCCCACGCATCTAATGGCGTGGGTTTTTATTTTGTCTGAATAAGCAATTAAATATTTACGAGATTATTTTGTCGTGACTTGACAAGGCGGTATATGCATTTATAATGAAAGACATGAACACGAGATTAGACAATAAATTAGTATTGATCCCCTCTCCGACGCCTAGATAGCAGTCGGGGTGTCTTATGTTTCTTAATGATATGCATTCAGCGGCCCCGACCAAGAGGGGTTTTTGTTTTTCTCAATAATCCTGGAGCTGAATGCCTTAATTAAAAAATATATGAAAGTTATCACTGAAGAAGTCTTGGTAAAACTAATCAAGATCCATGGCTTTGAAAATTTTTTGAAGGATTTCATGTTGGTGCTAAAAAATGATTTTAGTCGTTGGAATGAATTTAATTTAATTCCTCGTCCTGCCATGCATGTGCGTGACGGCGTACTTGAATTGATGCCAATTTGCGATAAGGACATCTTTGCCTTCAAGTATGTAAATTGCCATCCTAAAAATACAGCAAACGGCATGATGACTGTGGTGGCAACTGGTCAACTTTCGCGTGTGGATTCGGGCTATCCTTTGCTGTTTTCTGAGATGACATTATTGACTGCCTTGCGTACTGCCGCAACGACCGCTATAGCCACTGATCTATTGTCCCGAAAGGACAGTCAAATTCTCGGGATCATTGGAACAGGCGCGCAAAGCGAGTTTTTGACAAATGCATTGCGATTGATACGCGATATCAAGGAAGTGAGATATTTTGATATCGATTCTCTGGCAATGGATAAGTTTGAAAGTAATTTCAAAAATAGCAATCTAAAGCTGGTGCGATGCAACAATGGCAAAGAGACTGTCAAAGGAGCAGATGTAATCACAACGTGTACCGCTTGTCGAGCGCACGTGGATGTACTCAAAAATGATTGGATCAATGCCGGCGTACACATCAACGGAATTGGCGGGGACTCCGAAGGCAAAACGGAATTGGAATTTGGCATACTTTCTCGTGGACGTATCGTTGTGGAGTATTTGGATCAATGCATGACCGAAGGTGAGATCCAACGCTTTGATCGTCAGGAAGCCAAAAAACATGTACATGCCGAGCTTCACGAACTTATTACCGGGGAAAAAATAGGACGAGAAAGCGATGAGCAAATCACGATTTATGATTCTGTCGGGATCGCTCTTGAGGATTATTCTGTTTTGCGGTTTACCTATGATCTGGCAAATCGGTATGGTCTGGGACAGGAATTGAATTTTACGCCTGTCTTGGACAATACGAAAAATTTGATTGCAATGGTCACTGAAAAAAAGTAAAACAATGATCTGTGATCATAGGCACAAAACAATCCCAAAAAAGCAGGCTCTATACGAGTCTGCTTTTTGTATCCGAGGAAAACACCGGAAATTGTGATACAGTATAGATATGGAGGAAAAAATGATAAAAATTGAAGATTTAGGGTGGAATGGATCTTTTGATGCTGATCGAAAAAAGTTCGGATCAGATGGTTTTTCGGTTGCGCGGGTAATTGCCGAATATAAAGGAGCGTATAAGGTCAAAAATACCAAAGGTGAATATCTGGCGAGGATAACTGGAAAGCAGATGCGTGATGCGATATCCAGAGAAGATTATCCGGCAGTCGGTGATTGGGTAATGATCGCTGATGCTGATCAAAAGCAGGTGACGATCCATGCGGTGTTGCCGAGAAAAACGGTAATGAAAAGAAGATATAGTGGCAAGGATGAAACGCAGATCATTGCCACAAATATCGATGTGGCTTTTGTCATCGAATCATTGGATCGGGATTATAATCTCAATCGCATGGAAAGATATTTCGCCATTGCCAGAGACGGTGGCATCCAGCCAGCTGTTATTCTCAATAAGATCGATCTGATATCTCAGGAAGAGTTGGATTTGAAATTGGTCGAAATAAAAAACAGGTTGGGCGAAGTTGATGTGATCCCGACCAGTACGCGTAGCGAAGAGGGATTGGAAAAACTCAAAAAATATATTGCGCCAGGTAAGACGTATTGTTTTCTCGGTTCATCGGGCGTGGGAAAATCATCTCTCATCAACAAATTGCTCGGTGCAGAATGCATCAAAACGGAAAATATCGGAGCGCGTTCCGGGCGAGGTAAACACGTGACGACAACGCGGGAAATGTATTTTTTGGCTGAAGGTGGCATCGTGATCGACAATCCTGGCGTGCGGGAAGTGGGGATGACAGATACGAGTAGTGGTATCGACAATCTATTTGATGAAATAACTGCGCTTGCTGTAGGTTGCAGATATGTCGATTGTACGCACACGCATGAACCCGGATGTGCAGTCCTCGTTGCGTTAAAAGAGGGCAAATTGGACGAGAATCAATACACCAATTACGTCAATCTCAAAAAAGAAGCAAAACATTATACAATGACAAAAATTCAAAAGAAAGAAAAGAAGCGTCAGTTTGGGAAGTTTGTCAAAAAAGCAAAAAAGGGATTAAAGAATTTTGGGCATAAGGATTACTGATCTATTCGCGTTTTGTTTTGATCATGTATGGAGTAATAAAGCAGAGTTTTCCAATATAATAAAGTATTATGAAAAAAGTTTTTCTGAAAATAGTGGGCGGCTCTGTCATTATTTTTGTGCTTTTTGCTGTCGGAGTGGCCTATTATATCACAAGAACTCCGGAATATTCTCTTTATAAGTTGCGAGAGGCGATCATCACTGATAGTGCTGATGTTAAAAAATATCTTGATAGTGAAAGTGTTGCAGAGAGTCTCGGAGAATCACCGGCACAATTGCAAGAATGGATCGATAGTCTGAATACTTCCATAGTGGAAATCAAAGAAGAAAACCGTGATAAAAGTAAAGACGCCAGTGCATATGTCGATACGGAACTTTCCGGAAAAAATGTAAAGAATGCATCTGTATCATTTACGGATAGAGATGAAGTAGTAATTTCTTTGACATTTGACGATGTCGGCACAAGGATCTTTGCGGATATTACCAAAAGGAATATTGGCAAAGAAATAGCTGTTTTTTTAAGAGGTAATTTGTCAAATGTTTTAATTATCCAGAATGAAATAACCAATGGTGAGATGGCAATTTCAGGAAAAGATACGGAGCATGCCATGTCTCTGGTTGATGCAATCAACAAGGAAAAAAGGAGTCGACTTGATGGTTTTGAGATTAGGCAGAGTGACATTAGAGGGAATTTTGCCGAGATATCAATAGGGGAAAAGAACAGTAAAAATAGTCTGAAAATACACATGATCAAAATGGATGGTGGATATTGGAAGGTAGATAAGATTGATACAATGATCAATGAAAATGATGAGGCCAAGCTCCCCAGTCCGGAAGGAGAAAAAGAGGTGACATTCAATTGGAAATATAAAGGAAAAAACTATTCTTTGGATGAAAAGCTATATGACTCATATTATACATTTTATGAGTCGCTTCCTGCACAAAATATTTTTAACGGAGAGTCTCTTGTTGGAGAGTTGGAAAAGAAGAACGAACTATTTGTGACGGAAAATACGAGAGATAAAACCATCGGTGATCTGGCGCAAGCAATCAAATCACTGGGAGAGAAGAACGATCTCAATGAAGACCAGATCGTGGAGCTGGTGGCGTCATTCGTTCAAACAATTCCGTATGATGACAATGAATATAATAACAGGGAAACAGTGGTGCCTAAAGAGGATTATCCATATGAGGTATTATATAAAAACAAGGGAATTTGTTCTGATAAAAGTTATCTGGCATACTCTTTGCTCAGAGATTTGGGATATGGCGTTGCTCTTTTTATCTTTCCGGAAGATCAGCATATGGCGATAGGGGTGGCTTGTCCTCGTGAATATTCCAATTATGATTCAGGGTATTGTTTTCTTGAAACCACGAGCATGGGAAACAAAATTGGATCTGCTCCAAGTATTATGGAAAAATCACGCATTGCTTCTTCGAAAACAGAGCTCAATGATTTTGGCGTCGATTCTTCGGAAGATCAATCCCATCCTCTGGGGGAAATTGAGATTTTAAACAAAATTAATGGACGGGTCTACACCGGAATAATTGAAACCATCAATACCCAAAAGGAAATTGAGAGTCTTCTTTCTGCTGTGAGAAAAATGGATGGTGAATTAAATGTTTTGAGAAAAGATTTGAATGATCAAAATGAAGAAATTGGTAAGATGGTAGACAAGCTTAATAAATTGGCAAAAAGCAGTGACAATAGTGCTTATGATGATTATAAAAAACTATATGCGAAATACAAAAATGCCGTTGCTAATTTTGAAGAAGACAGAAAGGTGTTTAATGCGAAAGTTGACGTGCGTAATCAATTAAACGCAAAGCACAAAAAAATTGTGGAGAGCTTCTATCAATAAGTCTATAGAGCTTTGCCTATTGGTTACATACGAGTAGGGGTAAGTGAAATGTGAATATTTTTTTGATGGTCGCTGTTATCACAGGGCGACACAATTTATCTGCTGGATGCATATGTTATGTGGTTATATATTATCTGATGCTAGCCATAGTACTATTTATAACCAAATGGATAATCAGAATCCGATAATGCCATTGTTACTTGATGTAAATTAGACTATGCTTTATAGTAAGGAAGAAATTGTTCTTTGATCTGTCAACCAAAAAAATGGAGGGATAGTTCGTGAAAAAAAGAATAAGAAAAATACAAGGAAGAATTCGTGTCGGAGCGTTGCTTCTATTGGGAATCATTGTCTTGCGAGGACCATTTCCGCTGTTAATGCGATTATTGCCGCGTTTTTTTGATTATATTTTCTTTGTGTATCCAGGTAAAGAAAGTGACATTGGAGGATATTTGCCGTATTTTCTTGCGAACAGTGCATGGTGCAGGACGCAGATTTTCTTTGGAGGTATTATCACTGCTCCGCCAGGGAAAAAGGCGGGAAGGGGTTTTTTGATTGGTTCTCCGTCCACAGTGCGCAGTATGTTGCGGTCGGAAGTGGAATGTCGCATCTTAGAGAAAAAAATGAAAAAAATTGCAGACTGCTTTTCAGTGAAGGGGATTGCGATTGCTGGAAGAGCACCATCGATATTCATGCATCACGGCATAGTCTTAGAAGATCCTTTTGTCCAAGGAGAAAAGGGGATGGTGTTTTGTACGATTGAGACTTTGTATTTTGTTGCACAAAAGCATCAAATATCTTTACAAACGGCAAATATTGCCGTATTTGGGGCTGGCCGCGTGGGAAAGAGTATTGCGGAATTTTTATCAGCAGAGGGGTACAATGTGACAAATATACGTGCACAAAGTGTTTTTGATCCAGAAGGTCGAAAATTATCAAATGACGTGAATGATATTTTGCGTGTGGCAGATATCGTGATCGTAATTTCTGCCAAAGGGTCAGATTTTCATCCGCACATGAAGTACTTGAGAGATGGCGCGATTATCATTGGTGAAACTCATCCGCCCATACAGCGTCCGTTCGAAAAAGGATCAATATATCGGGCTGGGCTCTCTTTGGAGGGATTGAGATTTGTTCCAGCGTTAGAGACATACAGCGCGACAAGTATCCCCGGTTGTGTCGTTGAGGCAATTGTATTTGCACGGTACGGAGAAATTGCAGATCAAAAAACATTTAATAAAATGGCGCGCGCAATCGGTTTCTGCGCATGTAATGTCGTGTAAACCTGTTGATGTATGTGCTATTGAAATTGAAGGCGAATAGCTCACCTGCCACTATTCGCCTTATTTTATTTTCAGTCGATTTTTTTATAATGCGCATTATCAGAGGATTTTTGTTTGGGTGATTATTTTTCTTGAAAAATGGTATAATAAAAAAATATTTTATACTATGCCAAAAATGCTGGTTTTTTTGAGCTCTGTATTTATAGGGGCGAGAATTATATTTTTTAACGGTCATCCAGTTAGTACTCGCGTTGTCTAGATAATATTTCATATTTTTATACGGGAACATTCCGTTTTAAAAAGATGGACAAAGTCCCAAAAATGTGCTAGGATGCGTAGTCCTAATATTTAGGCGAGCTTAACAAAAAAATAGAGAGGAGCTGTCTATGAAAAATGCATATTTAATTGAGAGGTGGAGAAGTCTTTCACAAAAGGTGGTATTTGTAGCCAAAAGATTTTCGATACTTAGTGTCGATTATTTACGGCCTGGCAATGAATTCTATAAGGATGTGTGTGTCAAACAAGAGCCGGATGGCGTAGGAATTTTTGCCATAACAAAAAAACGTGAAGTTGTCATGGTAAGACACTTCAGACCCGGACCGGAAAAAATCTTGCTGGAATTGCCTGCGGGAGATGTGGACAAAGATGAAGATCCGGCAATTGCTGCAGAGAGGGAATTGCTTGAAGAAACGGGATATCGCGGCAAAGAATCATTAGCAGTCGGATCATCATTTCGCGATGCATATTCCACTGGAGTTTTTTTCTCAGTGGTAATTACAGAATGTGTGTTAGAAGAAATTCCGAAAGGACGCAAAAGACACCCTAGCCTTCGTGAAATTGTTTTGGTTCCACTCGGTGAGTTTCGGCAAATGTTAAGGAGTCAGCAAATGACAAATTCCGAAGCTGGGCTGAGAGGGTTGGATTATCTGAATCTTCTCTGAAATAGGCTTAACGAATTTTTGTTCTTTTTGAGAAGGACTGCTAAAATTTTTAGCAGTCCTTTTATTTTAAACGTTATATTTTAAATGGATATTACTCTCCATTGACTAAACTGTTATTGCATATTAGAATCATTAGTCAGTTCTTTTATGTTGGTTTGCACAAAAATTTAAGCATAGTCATAAAAAAGGAGGATTAACAATGGATTTTGTTCCCAATAAACAATTGAGCAAAAGAGAGATCGATGATGTTTTGCAGAATCCTGACAGGCGACATAAGGATGACCCGGTGATCGATCCTGTGTTATTGACGGCGGGTGATCTTTATAAATCTCTATGGACATTGAGTTGCGCGGCTATTGTACTTGCTAGAGAGCATTTGGAGAGTCAGCCAAATACAGAAGTCCTCCTGAGGATCTTTCAAAACTCGGGGATCAAATATGTAGGGATGGCCATACTTGCTTTTGGGGTGGATCTGGATACAATTGAAAATTTGACTCCGGAAGCCAGTCAAAGGGTTGTGCAAATGCTTTTTGAAAAAATTATTAATGCAGTGAATGAGGATCTGCTTCATTCTCATTTTTCGATTGATTAAATTTTTCTATATCAACCGTTTGCGTATGCAAAAAGAAAAAGCCAAATCTTTTTTAGATCTGGCTTTTTAAGTGGTTTGCATAATGTGATTATTTCGTCAAAAGATATGGACATGATGTTGAATGTGCGCTGGCACGAAACCCCGTTGAACAAAAATCAGTGTCATCATAACTTAACTCAAACACAATTTTTTGACCAGCGATATCATAGAATTTCCATTGGATCGTGTTAGGGCTGTATTTGGCCTTGACGTCCATTTCCCCCTTGGTAATTTTTGGTAATTCACATAATTTGTCGTGCATTACCACAATTTCTCTCGGCTCTGGATCCGGTGTTCCGAAATGCTCCAGATCTTGGATGGTGAATGTCGTCTTATCATTTTCTTTCTTTGTGCCAGTGACGCTCATGAAATCCTCCACTAAGTGAGATTTTTGATTGTGTTTCGATTGTAAGAGAGCTTATCTAATGTTTTATTACACAATTCATATTTTGTCAAAGGTGGGACGAATGTCGTTAAAAATAATTTTTCAAATAAAATAAAAAAACCACCAGAGGAAGTGTCTACCTCTCGTGGTTTTTGTTTTTTGACTCATGTCTCGAGTGCTTCTAATGCGGCCAAACGTTTTGACATGCTCGGATGAGTTGACAACATGTCAGATGGATTTGGATCTGCGGTGCAGAGGAACCCTACAGCTGCGCCGACTTTTTCTGATCCAATCGTTGGATTTTTCACAATCTTTTGTAGGGCCGACACGAGATGTCGTGATGTTCCCATGATCTTTGAAGCTGAGGCATCCGCAGCATATTCTCTTTGGCGTGAAACAAAAAGTTGGAGAATATATCCAAACAGACGTCCGAACAAGTACATTCCTCCACCGATGAGTAAAATTGCCAATAGCGCCAAACCGCTATCTTTTTTACTCGATGTTGGCCGATCGCTTCCTGACTGGTAAGGTCCAATCCTTAAAAGAATCCATCCGGTAAATGCCATTATCATGACGCTTATCGTCATCGCCATAGATACAAGAATATCTCTATTGGCGATGTGGCCTATTTCATGAGCCATGACAGCTTCTAACTCTTCCTGTGTTAGATTGTCTATGATGCCTTGTGTTGCGCCCACTGCAGAAAAAAAAGGCAGTCCCCAGCCGAATGCAAAAGCATTCATGCCACTTGTATCAACTAAGTAGATCCGCGGTGTCGGCTTTGCAATAAGTGGTGTTACCTTGTGAACAGTATCCCACAGTCTTGGGGATTGTTCTCGTGATCTAATACGTTTTGCATGCATGGTCAGTGCGACGATAGGCTCGTTAAAAATGAGCAAAATTCCGCAAAGAAGCACAGCGCCAATAGCTCCCCAATAGAACAATCGTATTGCGCCAGGAGCAAATCTGGCAATTACCAGAAGGCATATACTCCACATCAACGTCATTGCGATGAATGCAACAAAAAAAGATGCCCAACTCCGTACCCATGTAGAATACACCTTGTAGTTTTTTACTGTTTGATTTTTCAATGTACTTTCCTCCTATTGGTTGATGGTTGTTAATTTTTTGAACAACATGGGAATATATCATAAAAAATATGTCATGTCAAGAAATAAGTGAAGGAAAATTTATATCAAATTCATTTTTTGTCATGGTCACCTACCACTCATGTGTCGATGGACTTTCCAGCGACTTTTTTATTTCTGAGCTTGACAAATACAGGATATTTGCTATGGTAAAAGGTCTGCAAAAGCCATAAAAACGGATTTTTGCAGTAGATCTTTAACATTGTGAATACGTAAAAATATTTTACAAAAGGAGACGATAAAAAGATTAAAATGTTTGAGGGTGTTTCTTGATTTGTGGGAAAAAATAAAACAATAACAACAGGGAGGAAAAAGATGAAAACAACTAAACTGTTTGTTTTGGTTTGGGTGTTGATCACCGTTGGTTTTTCTGGAGTTTTTGCTGCAGATCAACAGAATGCATTAATTGTTGACAACGCAAATCTGTTTGGTGGCAAGGCTCAAGATGTACAGAGGGCAGCACAAGCCCTCCAGAGCAAAGGAGCGGATGTTCACATTTGGACAATCAGATCTTTTGCCGGAGAGGCGAGTTCGCTCATGGAGTATGAAGAAAAACTTGAGAAAAGTTTTCCGGCGTGGCAATCAGCCAATGGCAAACGAAAGAGCAATCTTATCGTGCTGATGATGTCTCTGACGGAAAGAAAGACCGGACTGTATTATGGCAGTGAGTTTGGGAGACCGCTCGAAAAGAATTGGATTAGAATCCAGACAGATCTCATGAATCCTAAGTTTGGACGCGGTGAATTTGCGGAAGGATTTATCGCCGGACTTGATGAAGTTACGAGACTTGTTGATGAGCACATTCATCCGTCGCAAGTTTCTCCAAGTAAGACGGTGATAGTGCAACAGCAGGCGCCGTCAAAACCCACTGACCTGACTGGTCTTTGGACTGTGATGAAGTGGTGTCTCGGTATCCTGACTGTATGTATTGTCGGATTTTTTTTAATACGGATGTTCAACAGGCGTCGGGAAGAATGGGAAAAGAAACTGCGAGCGCAACAGCGAGCAAGGATCGAGAAACAAAATGCTACTGAGAAAATCACATCGATCAGAGCGGCAATGAGTGATCTCGAGACGCTTGTGACAGCAATAACTGGCGTGATGGATGAAAAATCGGCACAATTGCTCAGGAAAAAACTCCAAAAAGCAAAGGATGCACAGGCCAAATTGGCATCTGATTTTTCTGGAACAGGAACTGCGGCAGGTGATCCTGATGTTGATGGATTGATGGATGCACAATATGCTGCTATGGAAGATAAGTACAAAGAAGTCACCGAATCTTCCAGTGGCGCGTTGAGTTTCATTCGGGAATTGGAAGAAGAAGTAAGAACTTTTCGTGATCAAGCAATGAATGCATCAAAGACATTGGAAACTCTCAATCAAAGAGCGGAAGAAGTCAGTGGCGTAGTTACTGCTTTGATCGGTAAGGGGTTCAAGATCGATGAAGTGTCAAAGCTTCTCAACACAACCCTGAAAATTCTTCAGCAGGCCAAAGGTCACCTTGATGGGAAACAGTATGAGCAGTTTGCTGTTGTTACTAACGAGGTGGAAGGTCAGCTCAACAGTATCGAGGAGCGGGCACTGGCCATTCCTGATCTCGGGGAAACGATCGAGAAGAGGGTTATGGACATTGAAGCCAAGATCCCTGTAGTCGTCAAGATGATTGGTGATGCCAAAGAAACATTCATGATGATTACCGCGTCTTTTGTTCTACGTTCGTGGGAGGCGATCAAGGGCAATGGCTCAGAAGCGGAGAATCGTATCAAAAAGGCGACGGCAACAATTGATGTAATCAGAAAATGCATCAGTATGGATGTCCAGGACTGGTCACAGGGGCAAGATCTTGTCGAAAAGGCAGGTCAATGGCTCGGCGAGGCTGAGTCGCTCATGCGATCCGTTTTTTCGCTCAAGGAGAATCTTGAGCGAGCAAAGGCAAATGTGGCCAAAGAGGTTACAGATACCGAGAGTGATATTCAGAAAGCATGGGATTATATCAAACAATACGATGCTGACATCCGAGACAGTCTCGAGGATGATCTCCGACAGGCAGAAAAAATGATCAAGGAGGTGAAGGACGAACTCAAAAAAACAATGCCTGACTATACCACGGCTTTCAAGAGGGCACAGGAAGCCAATGCGTTGGCCGATAAGATCTATGATCAAGCGGTCGATGAGCGTGAAACAGCTGAACGTCAGCGAAGGAAATTGAGCTCTCAACAGGACAATGTTGAGAGAAAAATTTCGAAGGCAAGGGAGTATTTTGAGGATCATGACAGGGATGTCAATCCAGAATCAAGAGAACATCTTTCGTCAGCGGAAAATAATTTCCAGCGAGCGGTGAATTGTGCAGATCTCAATCAGAGATCACAACTTATGTTTTTGGCGGAAGAAGCGGCAGATCATGCGTATAACGTCGCCAAAGACGATGTAGAAAATGCACATCGATCCCGGAATAGAAATTCTTGGGGATCGCGTCGGGAATATGAATCACGAGATAACACAGTTGTCGTTGTCGGTGGATATTCTGGTGAGCATGAAGCTCATAATGATACTCGTGGCAGTGGCGGAAGAACATCAAATAGTGATGAAAGTTCTGGAGGAGGTGGCGACACGACATTCAGCATTGATACCGGTGGCGGCGGAGGTGGCGACACGACATTCAGCATTGATACCGGTGGCGGCGGAGGTGGTGGTGACACTGGTTGGTAAACGCGCTGGTCCGTTGAACAAAGGCAAATTCAATTCAAAAAAGTAAAAATGGAGGAAGTACAATGATGACAATTTTTCAGAAGTTAAGAACGATCACTCTTGGTGCGGCACATGCGTTGCTTGATAAGGCCATCGATGAAATGTCGATCCCTGCACTCAAGCAGAATCTGCGTGATATCGAAGCAGCTATCAAAACTCTTGATGAAGAGGCTGCAGAAGCAGAAGGAAGTATGGTTACCGCCAATAACAGGGCCACGGCCATTACAGCGCAGGTTGACGAGCTCAACACCAATATCGTTTTTATACTCAGTGATGGTGATGACTCAAATGACCATTTGTCCGAACCCCTTCAAGCAAGACTTACAGGTCTCGAGGTCCAGCAAAAATCTGCGCTAGCAGAAGTTGAGACCTTCAAGCAAACCATGATGGCCGTTGACCAAGTTGCATCTGCTCTTAAAGCGAAGCAACAGACGCGACTTACGCAGATCACCCTGCTCCAATCGCAGGCGAATACTGCCGAGGCCAAGAACAAAGCAGCTGATGCGATTGAGCTGGCAAATAAGCTTGGTGGCGGAGAAATTTCTTCAGTGGATGATTTTCAGGAACGTATTGAAACGAAGTCAAATATCGCCGATGCCAGATTGCGAAGAGCTATGGGCGACATGCAAACCGGTCTCGGTCAGGATGCGATCCTTGCCGATGCTAAAGCAAAGATTGCGGCCAGAAAAGCAAAGATTGCTGCAGACAAGGCAAAACAGTAAATAATATGTTCAGCTGAGCATATGACCTCTGGGAAGAGAAATTTTCCCAGAGGTTTTTATTTTAAAAGTTATTTTTTTAATAAATATCATTCTCTTTACAAACAGCAAATATGTTGATAACATGGACCATTAGTTGTTTTATAATATGGTTTATTGTGGTGGAGATGTCTGTGTAGATCAAAAATCAACGAAAACAAGGAGAATGCGGATGAATGAAAAAAACGGGAGTCCTATCAAGGTGGGCATTGTTATGGGGAGTGATTCTGACATAACGGAAATGAGCAAGGCAAGAGATGTTCTCGATGAATTTAATGTTCCTTATGCCGGGACAATTTGCTCGGCACATCGCACACCGGAAGACGTTCCAAAGCTCATTGACGCGTGGGAGGGACGTGGATGCAAGGTATTTATCGCCGGTGCGGGTTGGGCGGCACATCTCGCAGGAGCGTTTGCTGCCAATACAATACTGCCGGTAATCGGTGTTCCACTTTCCAGTTCCAAACTTAATGGTTTGGATGCGCTTTTGGCGACGGTGCAAATGCCTTCGGGAATACCTGTAGCAACAATCGCGATAGACTGTGCTGCCAACGCTGCGTTTCTGGCGATGGAAATTCTTGCTGTGGGCGGTGATCTTGATCTAAGAGATAAATTACTTCAGCATCGTCTTGAAATGGCAGATGGTGTGAGAGAGAAATCGAGAAAACTGAATGTCCATCAGGAATGGCCGGATTGATCGGTAATCTCTTACAAAATGACGTTAACGGTGTAATATATCGTTTGACGTCATTTTTTTTTGTTTTTGGGCTCAAGTGATATACTTGAAGTGTTATAATAAAAATTATGGACAGAAAAATAATAACACTCAAAAACGCATATATATTTTTAGGCTTTGTTTTAGTAGTGACCACGGTTCTGACTCCTTTGATGGTCCGTAGTGGCATATCTTTTGTTGAGGAAGAAACGGTGGAGGTTATCATGATCATTACTCAGTTTATCATTGGTTTTGTTATCTACAGGATGTATAGGAATGAGATGGAAGTATTGGACTATCGATCTAAAGAGGCAGTAAGACATATAGGAACTACCAATGTTGAAATACAGAGTTTACGAAAGATCTTTGATGATGTGCAGAAATACCCAAGAAGTTCACATGAGTTTGGCAAGGTAATGGCTGATCTGACGAAAATTGTCGCGGGAATAACAAAGGCGGATCATGTGCTATTGAGAATCATAGACATTGAGGAAGCCAGGACTGTTACTGAAAAGGAATTAAAAAACAATGAAAGCTTGTCGCATATTGGAAACAAGGAACTTATCGATGGACTGGTCAAGGATGGTTTTTTCGTCGTCTCATCTCGTCAAGATGTTCTCAGTGTAAAGGTTTTTTGCATTTTCAATGCTGACATAAATGATCGACAAAGAGATATGCTACAACGAATCGTTGAGGAAGTGGAGATGATCTATGTACTTTTTTCTTTTTGGCGGGGGACAAAAGCGGTTGAAATACAGTCCAAACGCATCGTCTGATATTTTTGGAGATGATATTGTAAGACCACTTGAACCTTGATGGTACAAGTCTTGACATTACAAAGTGGTGTAGAGGCATTTTTTGGTGTATGATATAATCATAAGAATTAAAAATACAACAATGAATGACGCACAAATCTTTCAAATTTTTGGGATCGGATTATTCTTGATCGGTCTCGCATGGGTAATTGATGGCAAAGCGTACAAACAAACATTAAGAGATATACTAAATAACAGGGGAGTCCTTCTTCTGATGGGACTGTTTGCTCTTATTACAGGATATCTCATTGTCGCGCTATATGATACGGACTCCATCATTGTTACCATACTTGGATGGGTAGCTCTTGTAAAAGGGTTATTTATCATCGTTATTCCTTCATTGGGGAAGAGTTTGTATGCTGCTTTAGAAAATATAAAAAAATATCTCATCATCATGCCGTGGATCGTTCTTGCTATGGGAGCGGCGTTGATCTACGCAGGATATTTCGCGTAAGTCCTAATTTGGAAAATTTTTTACAATAGCGAAGTTAAAGGAATCAAAAGAAAAACACCCAATATATGTTGGGTGTTTTTCTTATGTAGTTATCGTTTATGCTTTTATCGCAAGGCTCTTACAATGGTGATGAGTACTATCGCTCCGAGTAAGGCTACCAAGAAACTATAGAGGTTGAAGCCGGTAACTCCGCCTTCCCCCAAAAAGCTCATGAGCCATCCGCCTAAAACCGATCCCACAATGCCCAAAATAATGTCTAAGATCAAACCCTCGTTGGTCCCCATGATCATAGAGGCGATCCACCCCACAATTGCCCCAAAGACGATCCATAGAATGATTCCCATATGTATTATGTGATGATATAAATTATTATTCTTGGTCGTTCAATTTTGTTGCCGCTTCGGTCGTTGATACCGTTTTGCCCATGAGAAATAATTTGATGATGCCCACGGCCAAGAGCCAATATACCAACATCGCCAAAAGCGTTGTCCACTCAAAAATACTACCTGCAATCTTTGTGATATGAAATACGCTGAGAAATGGCGCTACGAAAAAATGCGTTATGCTATAGATAAAATTGGTAAATCCGGCAATAGGATTTGCGCCCAATAATTTCAAGACAAACCGAAAAACAAGTAATGCTTCCAGTATACTTAAAACGTACCAAACGATTTGCGTTCCTCTGTACAATGGTTTTGTGCTTGGAGAATTTGATGAATCCATGTGATTATGTTAAAAATAAAAACCTTTCTTCCTCTTTGATATTTTGTCTACATGACGCTACGACCTTGCAACATGCGTATGACAAGCAAAATGATCGCAACGATTATCAGGATATGGAGAAGTCCACCCAGCGTGTGCGATGTGATCAGTCCCAAAATCCAGAGAAAGAACAGAGTCACAATTATTGCCCACATAATTTGTCAAAAGTTAATTACACCGATAGTACACAAAAAAATGGCTTTTTATTTCAATTTTATGAAAGACGTCGTATGGATTGATTTTTTTGGACAGGTGTTTGAAGGTGCTGTTTTTGCGTGGTACAATGGTAGCATATAAATACAAATACAAAGAGATGAAAAAAATTCCAATCTATACAAAACTTCTGGTGGTGTTTCCCCTGTTCTTTCTGATGGCAATTGTCATTGATGGAGGCACGAATTTTGATTTTTCGGAGGTGATCGCGTATGTGGTGTTGATCATTACGGTTTTTAGTTTCGGTCTGTATATCGTTTTTTCTATGGAGAACAGGCGGGATCGCATAAACACGATCAAGATTACTTTGCGCGATCAAGATGCGCGATTATTCAATCTCTATCAATTCTCGCAATATTTCGATCCTGCCGTTACTATTGCAGTGAGAAACCAGATCGATCAGTATTTGATCGCACAAATCGATTGGAAGCTCGAAGACATCGGCAAATCGAGCAAAAACCTCTCATATATCTTTGGCATGGTGAGGGGCATCAAAGCGGTTGGCGCAGAACAGGAGATGATCAAAGAAAAAATGCTTGATAACTTGCAGGAGATCAGTATTCTTTTGAAAGAGTCCGCATTTCAAGTAAAGAATAAAATGAGCGGTTATGAATGGGGGAGCTTGTTATTTCTTTTTGGGATCATCTTGTTCGCATTGTTTTATGAGAACGTCGGATCACCCATTGCGGCGTTAGTGATCGCGATCATTGCATCGACATTGGCATTGTCATTATTTATCTTGAGTGAATATGATTCATTGCAATGGCAAGAGCAAAAATGGATCTGGGAGCCGTTGGTAGAGTTGTTTCAGGATTTGGATTTGGTGCCATATTTTCCTGGTGTACTTTTTTGGGAAAATCGTGTGAATATAAAAAAGATCGACGGTCTGAAAAAGGCGCGCATTGCCAAATACAAACATCCCTATCCGAATGTTCACGATAAAGAAGTGGAGGAAGTTTGCTTATAAGTGGAACGGTGGATAGATTCCGGATTACGTTCGTAATGGGAATTTTTTATGGCTATGCAGCGGATTTCCCGTTTCCATTTTTTGCATTGAGAGTGCACAGACTTTCTAAATAGACGTTTTCCCATATCTCGCGATCTGCTTTTTGTTGCGGCGTATATGCATTTCCCTTGTTTTTTCTTAATGCAGTGAGAAATTCTTTTTTTCTTGTAGCATCAAATCCTTTTGTTTTTTCGTCAATTTTTTCTTTGTAAATGCGACGCAGAGTGACGCTCTGATTTTTCAAAATAGAAAAAACATTCTCGGTCGGTATATTTTTCTTGGCAAATCTTTCACGCAAAGATGCGGTTGTAAAATCTTTGTTTTCCGCTATATCTGTCATAATCTCTTTTGCAAGGTCATTTGTCCTCAATGCTTTTTGGAGGGATGGCGGAATATCACGATCGTCGCCAGATAAGCGTGAAAGCAGGTCTTTCAGTCCGATTTGTAGGGGCTTGTCATTATTTGGGTACATCCACATATGTTCGCGTACCATAAGTCCATCTCTTTTTTCATCAAGAGCCGGACCGAATGTCATTGCATTTTTTGTGTAAATTACAAAGGAGTTTTGTTCAGGCGACCAAATCATGTAAGCGCCATACTTTGGTTTGCCATCGGGGTCTTTCTCATTGAATACGGATAATTGTGCGGAAGCGCCTGATCCTGATACACGGTTATATGCCCGTCCATTTGTTAGCACTTTCTTTGGATCAATTAAAATTTTACCAAAGTGATTTGCTCCAGAATCAAACACTAATCCTTCGCGCTCCAATTCAGCGATATCTCTCTTTGCATTTTCCATGTGATTTTCTATCTCTTTACTGAGTGTTTCCAGTGTTTTTTTCTGTCCATCCCGCATTGTGTATTCATGTTGTGCAAGATATTCTGGCTCCAATGGTTGTGCGGGATCGGTATTATTTTTGAATAATGCGATCACATCGTGCACTTCCAGAGCATTGGCCAAACCGTAGAGATTTTTGGGATAATTGGCACAGATCGCATTCCACTGATCCTGGGGGATATCAAAGTTATCCATGCGCGTGACAAAGTCCACGTACTGATCCAAATACGGTTCACGTGTCAAAAGACCCATATCAACAAGTGTTTCATATACAAATTTTGTCGCGGAAGTGCCACGCGTAGACTTGTCTTTATCATGATGATCAAAGATCAAGACCTTGCCACCATTTTCAGACAATACACCGTCTCGTCCTGATGTATCCATGATGATGCCGCTTTCGAGAGTGTCTCCTTTCGGCAAAAAAGTTACTTTATCACGATCTATTTTTATACCAGCCAGATCCATCAACATGAGACAACTCTCTCCGTCCAGGTCGGATTCCTTGGCCCATGTTTTTCCACCATCTCCGCTCATGCCATGGACCGCAAATTCTGTCCACAGATTTCGCGTGAGTTCCAAAAACTTTTTATCGCCAGCATCCTCTGTTTCCGCATACAAATCCGCGTATGTCTGATGAGGAGAATTTTCCAATTTGTGGATCGTGTGCCATGCGGCAGCGCGGGTATGTGCATAGTCCGTCTTATATTTGTCCATGATGTCGTTCTCGGGTGTATCGTCTTGCACACGTTCAGTCGGCGTATCATTTTGTGTGTCTGTTGCAACCGTAATTTCTGGGGCGGGTTGTCCAATTTTTGCGGAGACTGGTCGGTCGGTCTGCGAGTCGTCTGCAATTTTTGGTTCTGGCGTAGTAGTTTTTTCTCTTTCTATACGATCATACAGTTCTTTTTCTCTTACTACCGCGGCCTCACGTTGGCTCAATAATAATCCCTGACGTGATTTTTCTTTTGCTGCCTCTGCCTCCGCAGAAACTTTATTGTAGATCTGATTCCAATTGTGATTTTCCATAGCATTAGATCATTAGTGGATATTAGTAAGTATACACTACTTTTCTTTTTGTAAAAAAGTGTTTTATATATGTCCATTGACAAAAATAGGTATGTGACATATAATTGATATATCAAATATTAATCAAACATATGACAAAGAAAATTACATTAGGTAACGATGCAAAGTTTTTTATCGATCTCGCAAAGATCCATGCGATCATGCAGAGGCGTTTTGATAATGGTTTGGGTGGCCTGGGATTCAATGAATTTATCATCCTTTTTCATCTGAGCCAAGCGGAAAATGAGACGATGCGCAGGATCGATCTGGCAGAGAAAGTTGGTCTGACAGCATCCGGCATTACACGGTTGCTTTTGCCTATGGAGAAGATCGGCTTGGTCAAAAAAGAGGTCAACGATCATGATGCACGCGTAAGCTTGATCAGTATTGCCTCCGGAGGAAAACAGAAATTCATTGAGGCAATCGAAAGGGCGGATGTCATCGTGGATGACATTTTCTCCGCGGAGCAAAAGAAAGAGATCAAAAAAATTGCAGGTGTAGTGGCTACTATACAAAAAAATCTTCGGTGAGTTATTTCTCGGGAAGCTTTTGGGGAATGGAAGAATGGATATGTGATGCGAGAAATGTGTATGCGCCTTGGACTTCATGCGATTCGGATGTGATGCCGGGAAATCTATTGACCTCAAGGACGTAGGGGAGGCCGGTATTTTTATCAATAATGATATCAGTGCGCGACCATGAAAGTCCGAGTAGGTCACTGGCATCAATTGCCATTTTTTTGATGTTTTCCGGTATATCCTTTATGTTTACAAAACATTCCTTTGCACCATTGCAGGTGTTGTTTCTGAATTCTCCGCCGGTTGGATAACTTTTCTCTCCTGCGACAACAACGCCGTTTGCTACCATGATGCCCCAATCGTACTCATTGGGGATAAATCGTTGGAAGAGAAATTTTTTGCTCTTTGGCAATGTCGTCATTTTTTCCAAGAGTTCTGCTTCTGAGGAGATGAATGCGGAGTGTTTTCCTTGGCATCCTCTGATATCTTTTACGATCAAAGGAAAACTGCACACTTCTTTAATAAGAGACAGATGTTTTTCGACTCTCGAACGACTGACGAAAACAGTGTCCGGCATCGGAAGACCGTTTAATGCAAATGCCATGCAATCAGTTACTTTTGATGAGCTTTTTTCAACGTAGGAGTGGGGCGTTTTTGTGTGGTTGAAATAAAGATTGATCGCATAAGCAATGTCGCGCTGGCTCCATCCGGAACTCAACCATACGAAAGAAAACGTGCTTGTATCGACATCATTATGCAAAACGCGCACTTTCCCATTATGCATAAAAATTACAATGTTGGGATAGGATCCTTTTGTGAGCGCAATGGGAAAAGGAAATTTTTTGATAACCTGCCGTGTGTTTTTGACAGTAGGGAGACTAAGAAGTGTAAAAGGTTTTTCTGTCATGGGAGTGAGAGATTAAAGAGTAAGAGATTTCTCGTTTGCAGGCCTTTTTAAAATGCATATGTGCAAAGAAGAAAGAATGACTTTAAGATCAAAGTAATGAAATCAACTTATTATACAATGATTCTAACTTTTTGTCCAATGTTTGACATAATATGAGTCACCTTGCTATGATAATGTCAGTTACTTACTAATAAAACTCATGAGATCAATTTAGTTAGGGGAGGTGATGTATGCAGACAGAATTGCCGATCATATCGACGATCCAAAAGTTTGAAATTACTCTCAGGAGTGGAGAGAGTAAAGCTGTTTATCTGCAGTTTTTGGGTGATCCGTCAAATCAGGAAAAATGTAGCATGTGCAATCATCCATTTGCCAATGGTCTGTGGATGGGTAATATTAAAATGGCTAATGGGAATCTTTCTATAAAACGTTGTCCACGATGTGAAAATTTGTACACGTAATGAAATTGAATCATCCAAAAAAAGTCGTCAGCTCTATATAGATTGGCGACTTTTTTATTATCGACTGAGTCTAGACTTCAATTTTAGAAAAGAGATAACTGCCGATCGTAAGTGTGATAAAAGCAAAAAGGGAAAGGACAAAAAAATCAGTATGCAAAGTGAAGTGTATTTGACCGGTGAGCACGGCACGAATGCCATCTACGCCGTAAGAGAGAGGGTTGACATAGGTGATGGTCTGGATTGCTTTAGGAAGGCCACTCAGAGGAAAGAGTGCACCAGAAAGGAAAAATAGAGGCATAATGAGGAAATTGATGATAAGTGGGAACGCCTGCATATCTTCCATCGGTGAAGCAATGGCTGTACCAAGTGCGGTAAAAAATGTTGCAATCAACACCATATAAATGATTGCAAGCGGAGCGATAAAATAATTTTCCGGTCGAAATCCCACGAGGAGCGCGATCAAAAAAACGATAATGCCTTGCGCCGTCGCGACAGTTGCACCGCCAAAGGTGCGTCCCAGCATGATCGTCCAGCGAGGTACCGGAGCGACAAGGGTCTCTTTGAGAAATCCGAATTGTCTGTCGTAGATCACTTCAATGCCGGCAAACATTGCTGTAAAAATGATGCTCATGGAAATAATACCTGGAGCGATGAATTGGATATAATTGCCACCGCCCGCTGCTTGGTAGATTGGCCCGAAGCCAAATCCGAGTGCCACCAAAAAAAGGATTGGTTGGGCGAGAGAGCCAAACATGCGCGCACGTGAGCGGTAATATCTTTTGATCTGGCGAAGCCACAGGATATAAATGACTTTTGCATATTGTTTTATCTTCTCCATACACGTCGCATATTTCTTAAGTGATCAATGCCTTTGGCGCCTTCTTCGCGAATTTGCTTGCCTGTGAGTTGCAGGAAGGCGTCTTCGAGAGTGTCTGTTTTTGTTTGATCTTTGAGTGTCTGTGCTGTGCCTTCCGCGACAATTGTGCCATTATCGATGATTGCGATCCGATCCGCCATACGGTCGGCTTCTTCCATATAATGGGTGCTAAAAAATACCGTGATTCCTTCCTTTTGATTCATATCTCTGATGTAACTCCATAGATGATTTCTCGTTTGCGGATCGAGCCCGAGTGTCGGTTCATCGAGGAAAATGATCTGCGGGTGATGGAGTAGTCCGCGTGCGATCTCCAAACGTCGCTTCATGCCGCCGGAAAATTCTTTGACAAGGTCATCGCGACGTTTTTCCAGCTCAACAATTTTGAGAAGTTCTTCAATGCGGATGTGTCGAATCTTTTTTGGTACGTTATAAAGTACGCCGTGAAATTCCAGATTTTCAAAAGCAGTCAATTCGTCATCAAGACTCGGATCTTGAAAAATGATGCCAAATGAACGCCGGACATTGTCCGGATCAGTGGCGGGATCAAATCCATTGATCAATATTTTTCCACTGGTCGGTTGCAAAAGAGTGGTGAACATCTTGATCGTGGTAGTTTTGCCTGCGCCGTTGGGTCCGAGAAAGGCAAAAATCTCTCCTTTTTCTACATTAAAAGAGATGTCATCTACTGCTGTGATGTCATCAAATTTTTTGACCAAGTTTTTGACCTCGATAATATTCATCCTCTCATTATACCGTATATATAAAGACGTATCAATGCAACGCAAGAAAATAAAAACTGCCAGAAATAGTTTTGCTAATACTGGCAGCGTTTTTATACGTCAGATGACTCTGTAGCCTATAAGCGTATCTGATCCGTCGTATGGACGTAAAAAACCTTCGTGAGGAACAGATAATTCTTCGATGGTCATGTAGGTTTTTGCCTTGCCAAATCCTGCGAAGAGTTCATAAGTATGAATGAGTGAAAATTGGGGAGGAAAAAGCGATGTGTCAAAATTTCCTATGAAGTCTCCTTTTTGCGATCTTTTCTTTTTTAAAACGATCTCATAAACGCCATCCACCAAAAAAACCTCTTTTCCCATCAATTCGATCAATTTAATGTATCTCATTTCTTTCTCCCATGATCATTGTTAATGTACTTTTTGTGATTTTTTCAACAAATATTCAAAAAAATCTTTTCCCCAGGCCAAGATCTTGCCATCTTTTTTCAAAAGTTTCTTTGCTTTCTTTTTGAATCGGACATACTCTCCTAAAAATTCGGTATCAATATCTTGCCAGATATCACCAACGATGCAATCAAATTTTTTATTATCAGGCAGGTCATAAAAATCACACACGATGATCTTTCCCTCTAGGCGATCAAATTTTTTTACGGCGTTCAATACAGCGCTGTATTTTTCTATGGTTACTACTGACACAACATTTGGATTTTCCAGTAAGAATTTTGTAACGATACCAAATCCATATCCGGCAACCAATACATCACCAAATGCCTGTTCGCTTAATCTTTTCTGCATTTTTTGTTCTCGTGGCGTATCCCACATCCACAGATCATCATCAATAAACAAAAAACGATTGTTTTTATGACGCAAAATTTTTACTTTTTTCATAATAGGGTTGGTTTTATGCCTTAAGAGGTCGGAGCTTATGTGATTAATTAATTGTTCCAGTGTATCGATGAGATCATAATTTATCAATAGAAAATATCAAAATTATAATGTTCATTATAAATAAATCTTTATAATAAGCCATTATTTATCAAATTAGTCATAAATAATGTCACAAATATTGACATTTGATGCATTTTTGCTATGCTGGCACTATGGAAAAGTTACAAAACACTCTCATAAGTTATGGACTGAGCACTAATGAGGCTAAAGTGTATTTGGCCATGGTGAATTTTGGGCACAGCACGATCGTGACTATCGCCAAGGAAACGGAGGTCAAAAGACCGACGGTGTATTTAACGATCGAAAGTCTGATAAAAAAAGAATTGATCAAAACGATCATCAAGGGAAAGAAAAAATATTATCTGCCGGAAGAACCGGAGAGACTATTGCGCATATTGGAATCAAAGAAGCGATCGATCGAAAATATCTTGCCGGACCTTAAAAACAACTATTTTAATAAGAGTGAAAAACCAAAGGTCGTTTCCTATGAAGGGAAGGATGGCATCAGAAAGATCTACGAAGAAACAATCCGCAGTAAAACAGAGGTTCTTTGGTTTGGGTCGATGAAAGACGTCATGGAGGAATTTCGAGAGAGCTACAACAAAATTTGTCAGGAAGAATCTGCGTATTCAAAAGGTTCCAGGGAAATCGTCAACAACACCTCCTTTGATAGGAATTATGCCAAAAGGACAAACGACCGGAAAAATTCTAAATTCAGTGTCCGCGTCTTGCCCAATGCGCATCTTTTTTCCAGTGTGGATAATATTATTTATGATAATAAAGTGGCTATTCTATCGATCAAAAAAAATTATTATGGCGTAATCATAGAGGACAGTGACATCGCAAATGCCTATCGGACGATGTTTGAACTGGCGTGGAAATCGGCTGTGAAATAAATTTCGCTGTAACAAAAACCATATATTTTTGTCATTGCGGGGAATCCCGATGATAGTCAGGATTGACTGTGGCAATCTTCTTATGTTGTGAGCTAGTTGTAATGTTGTGAGATTGCTTCACTGCATTGCATTTCGCTCGCAATGACAGAATTTTTATAGTTTTAATGAGAAGGGGTATATTTTGTTTAAATTGAAAAAAATCAATCAGTATGTCATTCCCGCGGAGGCGGGAATCCATGGAAACTGTAAAGTTATCGGAAACCTGTGGATCCCCGGGTCAAGCCCGAGCCTGCCTGCCCTGCCTACCGGCAGGCAGGCGGTAGGCAGGGGCAGGGATGACAGGGGATAGATTCCCGCCTCCGCGGGAATGACAATTGGGGATGGTAGGATATGAACTCTCTTAATAGTTGTCGGCATTGATTGATCGATGACTATCGTAGTATAATAAGTAATAGAGAGAATAATCAAATAATAGCAATATGCGCATATGGCAAAAAAAATATTGATCATCGAGGACGAAGCATCACTTCGCATGGCGTTGGAAGAAAAATTTAATGGGGAAGGCTTTGCTGTCCTTACGGCGGATAATGGTGAGGATGGCTTGGTACTTGCACAACAACATATACCAGATCTGATCCTCTTGGATATTATTTTGCCAAAAATGAACGGATTTGATGTGTTGAGCCGTTTGGCAAAGGATGATGCAACAAAAGAAATCGATGTTATGATCCTGACAAATCTGAGTGAGACGGGCAAGGTGGGAGAGATCGTGCGCAAAGGCGTATCCGAATATCTCGTGAAAGCGGATTGGACTTTGGAAGAAATTTCTGAGAAAGTGAGAAACAAGTTGGCTGACTGAAATAGTATATAAATTATGGGATAAATAAAAACGCGACTATATTAGTCGCGTTTTTCGTTTTTGATTGGCAGAGTGAACCACACTGTTGTGCCGTGTTGTAGTTGTGAATAAAATCCAATCGTACCATCACACATGTCAATGATCGTTTTTGCGATGAATAGACCCAAGCCCGTGCCTTCGGAATATTGTGCCTGTACGTTTGATGCACGGTAGAAGCGTTCAAATATGCGCCCTTGCTCTTGCGGAGGAATGCCGATGCCGGTATCTGTAATTGTCACACGAATGCGATCGGGAATCTCCTCTACGGTGAAAGAGATGAGGCCTTTCTCCGGTGTGTATTTGATCGCATTGGAGAAGATATTTACGATCACTTGGCGGATAAGGATCGGGTCCATATCAACGAGGGGGAGATGTTCTGCATAATGTGTGGTGACGATGATGTCTTTGGATTTATAATGAACCTCCATCTCATGAAAGATATCTGTGAGCAGATCGGTGATTTTTGATGGCGTTTTTTTGACTGTGACCCTGCCCATCTCGATGCGATTGATACTTAGGATGTCGCTGACCAAAAGTGCAAGGCGATTTGTGGATGCATAGGCTTCATCGAGAAACTTTTTTTGTTTGGCATTGAGATCGCCGGTTTTCTGTTCGCGCAGGAGCTCGATCAGCCACTTGATCGATGTGAGTGGTGTGCGCAATTGATGCGATACAAGTGAAACAAAAGTATCTTTGGCGATTTCCATTTCTTTTTCTCTCGTGATGTCTTTGCCGATACCGACAAAGAAGATGATATTGTGAAATTCATCAAATATCGGCGCAATAGAGAGTGCCACATGGTATTCTTTACCAAAGATCGTTTTGTTCTTTATATTGCCGACAAAGGGCTCCTTTTTTGTTTTGATCGTGCGCCAGATGTCATCGTATTTTTGCTTGTCAGTTTGTCCGCCCCAAAAATGTGTAGCGGCATCGGGAAGAGAAAAAATGTCATCATGCGATAAACCACTGATATTTTCTGCTGCAGTGTTGGCATAGACCATCTTGCCAAATATGTCGGTAATGATGATGAAGTCTGATGTACTGTCTGCTGCGCGTTTGAATTTTTCTAGATCATGTGCGAGCGCATCGGAGAGGGATCGAGATCTTTCCGTTTCTTTTAGTGCGCGAGTTGTCTCCTGAGTGCTTTCGTCGAGTCTTTGGGTCATGATGTTAAAGAATGTGGCAAGCTCGCCGATCTCATCTTTGGATGTGTAGGTAATCTTTTGAGAAAAGTCCCCGGAGGCAACAAGCGCAGATGTGCGCTTGAGTTCTTTGACGGGGCGGAGGACAAATCGATGTAGGAGAATATAAAAAATGATGATAAAAACAGCAAAAACGATGGCAATGGTCGCGAGTTCGATCATAAAAGCATTGCGGTTGGTAATGAGCATCGGAGTGATGTCATGTGCGACGATCACTGTGGCGATCGTTTCATCGTTTTCATTTTTGATCGGAAAACCCGCACATAAAAACTTTTTCTCATCGGCGGTGATTTCCCTGTAAAGCGAGCGATCTTGCACTAACGTGTCGATCTCTATACCGGACACACATAATGTCGTGGCGCTGTCATGCGTCTTTGTTTCTGCCAAAAGCACGTAATTTGGACGATCATCCCATGTATCCGGCTGACCTTTCCGTTCGGCACTTGCGATGAAATCATCATGATCAAGGTGGGATTTTTTGCCATAAATCGCGAAATCGTCGCTGGTTTCATAGGCAAGTGTTTCCAAAAAATTGGTGATCTCACGACCGAGTTCGATATAGCCGATGAGTGTGTCGCCGTCATAATATGGCGTTACGATACGCAGAGCAAAGGAGTTTTTGCCGAGTTCCAGACTATTTTCCGTCTTGTGAGAAACAACAGACCGGAGAAAAGATTGACGCTGGATATGATCGTCGAATGTCTGTGGATCCTGCAAACGTAAAAAGATTTTTTCATTTGGTGTGATGAAATTGAAATGCGTTACGCCGTAAGTGCCACGCGCCTCTGCAAAAAATGGTTGCATTTTTTGATACAGGAGGTCACGGTCGCCTGTGAGGAAAGCGTCTTTGATCTCTTGATTTGCAGTAAAAAAATATGCACCGAGAGAAAGCATTTGAATGTCTTGCGCGCGCAGATTTTCAAATTTCTTTTGTGTCTCGTCGGCATATGTGACGACTTGTTTTTGCGTCAATGTGCGGATATTGAGGATGCTGACATAATAGGAAACACACCCGATGCCAATCGCGAGAAAAAACAATACATATAAGAATTTTGTTTTGAGTTTCATTTCCTCTATTGTAATGCAAAAACATACTTTTTTCAATATTTATAAATCATTGCCAAATAAAAAATACTTTGCTAGGCTTGGGGCTAGTAACTTAAAATATGTTTGAAACGGCATGATCGAAAACTCTCGAATAAATAATCTGATGGAGGTGTTATATGGGTGAGGGCGTAGGACGGAGTGGCAGAAGCAGCGCATCGAGTAGTGGCAGTGAGGGTGGTATAAGAGCGACTTCAACGGGTGCTCGTGGTCTAATTGGCACTCGAGGTGCTTATACTGGCGGTGCAAGTGCCTGTGATAGAGAAGGCTGTGCAGAGGGACGGAGCTTTTCTGACTATGAAAAAATTGATCCACCTGTATTTCGAGACGATCAGCCGTCTGACATGCCAGTAAAAGAGTCTAGAGGGTATAAATTTTGTGCTGTGGCAACAGTCATCTATGAGGGCAACGAGGATCATCCAATGGTTGAGAGGTTGAGACAATTTCGCGATAACCGATTGATGATGTATCCACGGGGTCGGAAGTTTATCGATTTTTACTACAATGGCTTCGGCTTTCGGCTTGCATTGATTATGTGGAGATATTTTCCGCAGGTTTTGCCAATCGTCAGAAAATTGTTTGATCGGATCATTCCATCGTTGCCAACAAGTCTCATCACAGAGAACAAAGAAATTCCAGCAGATGTTTTTACAATGGACTTTGTAAAATTTTGTTTGGTGTGTACTGATTTTTTACACAAAAAAGCAAAAGCACGCGAAGCAAAATGTCTCTGTGTGGGACTCAGTGGCGGGATTGATTCGGCGTTGGTTGCAAAAATGTGCAAATTGACCGGCATGGAGGTAGTGGCGATCACCATATCTGGCGAGGGATTTATTCGCGAGCAAGATGTGTGTGATGCACAGACAGTGGCAACACATCTCGGCATTCGGCACATTGTGCTGGACATGACCGATCTTTTTGAAAAAGCTGTCATGTATAATCTGCCAAATCATGCGCACATTATCATGGGTTTGCGCAATACAGTGATCAAGGAAGTTGCTGAGAGTTTGGGAGGATTTTTGATCGGTACCAGCGTGAAAACGGAATTGTATAGTGGGCTTTTTTCTCCCAATTCAATGGCAGGCGCGACGCAACCATTGGAAAGTCTTTTCAAAACGCAGGTATATGCCCTTGCAGATTATCTCAACCTTCCAGATTGTGTCTTGAAAAAACCAAGTCACAGTGGTATCAATGGTGATGGCGATGATTCTTTCTTTGGACTGGGTTGTGCATTATTTGATTGGGTGGCATATCTTATAGAAAGAGAGTTATCTACAAAGGAGATTGCAAGTGAGACAGGTGTTGAGAAATGTGTTATCGATGCGATAAAACGCCAAAAGAAACTCTCCGATGAACTGCTGAGTTTTCCTGAACTACATTTCAAATGATCACGGAACATATGGTCCGTCATGCTTCACAAGCAAGGCGGACTATTTTTTGTTAAATTTTAGGATAAATAAAAAAGGGAAGCACATTTTTTTGCCTCCCTGGTCAAAAGATTATTGTTCGAATTATTTGTTCAAAATTCACACGTCTTTCTTTGTATGATCAAGACTTTTATTTTCAGCTCGTTTTTCAAGTCTAGCAGTTTTTATGTAGATATATGCGAGAAAGATAACTACTAGGACTGTGAGAAAATCATACAATCTCATGCACCACACCCAATTTCTCACTTTTGGAAAACTTATGTAAAGTATTCCGTAACAAATGGACAATAAACCATACAGACTCATCAAAGGTATTGCGCTTAAGGCACATTCTCTGGCCTCGTTTTTGCAATTTTCAGGCGTAATTTTGCATTTGTCGCATAATTCGCCATACTCTTTCTCATGATTGCATTTATGATTTTTCATTCTTCATCCTCTCCACTTTGATCAGTAAAAATTATGAAGCTTAGTGTAAGAGCTAGCAACAAAAAAATAAGGGATATCAATATGGAAAACATTTCTAGTCCCGGAGGATTTTCTGATGTGTCATACCAGATATCCGTCCCGTTCACTGCAGAACAAATGGTCATACAAAAAATGATTATCCACAGACTGAAATACATACCTTTTGCATAATATTTTTTGGATCCTTGATTTGATTTTTTACTTTCCACTTTTCACCCCCTCCGCTTTACGGATGATATCGGCGTGATCCGGATATTTTTCCGCGAATCGCTTTTTGACCTCAAATTCTTTTTTGTGCTTCCATTTTTTTCCGCGACGAACGGATAGCGTGTGAAATACGATGGATAAAAAACCGAATAATAGAATAACTTTTGTTGTGTGGGGTGAACTGGGCGCCATGGCAAGTGTCACCATACAAATACAAAAGCAACTTAAGCCAAGAAAACTAAAAAGGCTTTTTCTCTCAGTAGAGATTTTTTCTTCAACAAAAAAATCTCTTTTGGCGTGTGCTTCTGCGAGTTTGGTTTGGCAAACAATCCGCCCGATCGGCTCTATGCTATTGCATTCGGGACATTTTTCTCCGATCCGCATGCCACAATTTCGACAAAAGATCCCACATTCTCCCCGGTGATCGCATTCCAATGGTATGCCACATTGACTACAAAACTTCCCGTGTTCGTCTTCGTGCATGCATTTATTTGATCCCATTTTCTCCTCCTTCCGTATTTTGTGCCAGTCGAAACATTTCATCAAGGAATTGCGCATCTTTTAGAACTTTTTTGGCATACATCCTTCGTCCTGAAAGCGAGTTTGGATAGACAAAAAACAGACGTACAACTATAGCCAAGAGTCCAAAGCCGACACTGATCACTGTTAGCAAGCTCTTCACTATGTTCCAAGGTGTAAAGATCGATCCTTCAGCACAGCCCATCATTACAAAAGAAATGATCAATGCCATGGCTATGAGCTTGAGACTAAAAGTTACTTCAGCCCAAAAAATTTTTGTAAAGTCAACAGTTTCCGTCAGGTCGTATGTTTGTAATCCTCCGCGACCAAAGTATTCATAAAATTCCATATCGAGAATGTCAGCAAATTTTTCTTTGCAATCTTTTACTATCCCATCAAACTGCTCCGAATTGCACACCCCATCATAACAACTAAAATATGTCAGTTTAGTATTTTCTTCAACGAGTGGCGTGATGGCTTTCTCAAAAGTGGTTCGTCCGCTCAGGACATCTTCTACCAAAGGTCTTTCCTTTCTCCATTTAGTACCAATGCTTTTGATGGCATGTTGATGGAGATATTTTGGGAGAGATTTCACTTTTTGCAACAATGTGAGTAATGACATTTTTTGATCCTCCGTGAGAGTATTTTATTGTTAAACAACTTTCCGATTTTCAGCGACCGTGTAAATTATCACAGTAGTTTATAAATATCAATAAAAAAATATGAATATTTGCAATAAAATGGCTAAATAATGACATTATAGGGATTGATTTATCAAAAATATTGACAAAATAGCATCATTGAGATATACTAAACTGTACGGTTTTCATTTTTTGTCATCCGGGGGATTTGTAGAAATGATTATATAAATGAGATCATTTGTATGATTTTTAAAATGTATTGGTGAATTGAAAATTGATTATTGGTAAATTTTTTGTTCTATGGATCAAGACCTCGTTAAAATTTTAGAAACTGCCGGGTTTACCAAAAAAGAAGCCGAAGTGTATCTGGCGCTTTTGGCATTGAAGCAGGGCAATGTGACAGAAATTTCCACAAGTACGAAGCTTAAGCGTTCCATCATCTATGTAATTTTGGAAGGACTTATCAAACGTGGTTATGCGAGTGAATTGCCGGATGTAAAGATCAATACATATCAAGCGATGGACCCGACGGTCATTTTGAATAAACTGCGCATTTCTTATAAAAATTTTTCTGAGATGTTGCCAATCTTTCGGTCATTGGGAAACACGGGGAAAGAGAGACCAAAAATTACATATCATGAAACCAAAGAGGGCATCTTAAATGCGTGGGAGGAGATGAATTATCCGGGAAGCAACGCGCTTTTCATTTCTTCTTACCAGAGGATCGAAAAACATTTTCCCGGAGCGATCGCTGATTGGATAGATCGAACTAGAAGGGGAATTATAAAGGCGAAGTGTCGTCATCTTATTTCTGATAGCCCATTCGAATTGAAAATAGCCAAAGAGTTTTTGACGATCGATCAAGAAGTGCGCACTTTGCCGGACTTGCGCGATATGCAAATGGACTTTACAATCTATGATAACAAATTGGCCATCACGTCGCTGGGTGAGGAGCCATTCATTGTGCTTATCGAGTCAGAAGAATTAGTGCAATCTATGCGTCCAATCTTTGAGTTGGTGTGGGGAAGAGGAAAAAAAATTACCTGATAATAATAAATCTGTTTTTGATGAGGATTTTCAGGTGTATTGTTCAATGGGGATCAATCATGCTATAGTCTATGACATTGAACGATATTTTGTATAGGGGTGTATTTTAAAAAAATATCAAATATATGGAGGGTGGAACATGTCACGAATAATTTCCCAAGATAGATTGCTAAAAGACGTGCTGAGGGTTTTGAATAATTCACTCGGAACTCTCGATCTTTCCACTGAAAAGGTGTATACGAGGACGCATGATGATCATCATAATGGAACCTTTGAAGGTAATATTAAAACGTTTATGCTGAGAGATGGCGGTATGGTTGTAACAACCGACGGGCCTCACGGGCCTATGCGTTTTCAGGATTATTTTAGCGGAGGACAAAGTCCACGTGTGCACAATGCACTCAAAATTCTCGCGTTGGCGATAAAACTGGACAATGATGATCGTCCCCAGAGATAAAGAGGGGTGGTTGGTGTAGGAATTTTTTAATTACATAAAAAAGTGAGGTCTTTCAAAAGAAATGAGTCTATCGATCAAAGGAGTGTGTCATGGAAGAAGATATTTGCGCTAATTGCTCTGAAAAGTGGTTACAACATCATCTGGGTGATCCGCCTTGCACAGTCAAACAAAAAAAACGATGTATAAGACAAAAGAGTGGAGATGTCTCCCCCAGAGGACAATTAAAACAATTAAGAACCGCTTTAAAAAAGCTCAAACATTTACATCATTCAACATGATGTAAGAAACAAAAGGCAGAAATCCATTATGATTCCTGCCTTTCTTTGTGCGTTATTTCAATGGGTCGTTCCGTTATTCGATGAATTTTCCGAAAGAGCAAGAAAATGCTCCTCGTTGCATTTTTTGCATGTGGAGATGTTTTCTTTGTTTGGGATGATGCGGACAACTCCCTTGTGGATCAGCACAGTTGTTTTTATGATCAGATCTGCGCTTGCTTTTCCACGGAAGGAACAGGTGAGACTTCCAGCCACTACGGTCCGTCTTATGCTTGATAACAAGTGACTGCACTCATTACAAACGAAACTTTCTCCGTCAGGAGCAATGGTCACTCCGTCCCCTTCACCTTTGTTGCAATAATGGCATCGGGGAGTGTCGTTTTTTGTGTCTACCATGGTAATCCTCCTAAAATTGATTTGATAATGAACGTGAAATTTGCTTTTTTCAAGGACATCCTTCCTGATATGACTATACAGGATTACAAATATATTGTCATACGATATATAATGACAATGTGAGATATTTATATTGCCAATATTTGGCTTATATAATGGATATTTTATTATTATACTTTACAAATATCATTTTATATGACAAAATAGGGACATGCTCAAAGAATTGCAACTCATCGGAATGCACAAAAATGATGCCAAAGTCTATGAGGCATTGGTTAAGCATGGTCCGTGTCGGGCGGGCGTTCTCATTGCAAAATTGGATATGCATCGCAATCTCGTTTATCAGTCCTTGGAAAAGCTTATTTTGAGCGGTTATGCAACAAAAGTGGTAAAGGGTGGCGTGTGGACTTTTCAAATCACTGATCCAAACAGCTTACTCACCAGTGTTAGACAAAAGCAAAATATCACCGAGCAGATAATAAAAGATGTTCAAACCTATCACAGCAAGGCCACCCAGCAAATTGTTGTTTATGAAGGGATTGAGAGTTATCGTAACTACTGGATGAAGTCATTGGAGGAAATGCCGGATGGTTCCACAATGCATTGTTTGGGGACGATTAGCAACGAAGATTTTTTTGAGATCTTGGGTCCACTTACTGAAAAGTATATGGCACTTAAAATCAAAAAACGGGTTATTTGGAAAACGATCCATTTCACAATTACCAAAAGTGAAATTGAGATGATAAAAAATTATCCGGAGTTGACGCAATATCGTTTATGGCCAAGAGAAGGAGAGTGTCTGGGGAACTTCAATGTCAATCGTGACACGATCATCGTCCAGTCTTTCGTTGAGCCACTGCGCATCATTGAGATCAAAGATGACATCCTGGTGAAAGTCTTCCAAAACTATTTCGACATGATGTGGGAAAAATCCACACCCATCACGCTGGAAAATATTGATGAATATGTGACTGAAGAATGAAAAAAGCCTTTGAAATATTTTCGAAGGCTGCATTTTATAATAAAAGATGGGCTAGAGGATTTGTTTGAATTGATCTGGAAGCGGGCAAAGGTAATAAAATAAAAAAGGTTCAAGTAAAATCTCTTGAACCTTTATGGTCGTTGCGTTGCGGGGACGTTACTTAAAATATCTCATCAATTCGTAGAACAATTCTTCATCCCGGACGCCTTCACGTGCCCATTCCAGCAATTCCTCCTGCCGTCCATTTTCAAACTCATTTAGGATGTACTTTGCCGTGGCAGTCTGATTTGGCAGGATTTTGGCAAAAACATCAAACCGTTCAACGCTGATCAGATGGCGGACAGTTTTTTCATCCATACCGGAACTCTTTGCTAGTCTGGCGATCAATTCATCGGGAACACTCACTTCTGTTGTTTTAGTCTCGTTCATTCCTCATTCCTCTATGTTTATGGTTTTAAAAAACAGTGGATCCTCAACTTTTTTGTTGAGGTCTTTTGTCAAAAAGAACATCCATACATTATACACATTTTAAGCCAAAAGTCAAGCATCTTAGGCTTGCTTTATTGTCAGATATAGGCTAGATTGTCTTTACAGTTTTAGTATCATTTACAATTGCATAATATATAGGAGACCATCCAAGCAGTTAAAAAAAATATCTAAGGGAGATAACAATGACTACCGATGAGCTAAAAACAGTGGCGTTTCATCGTGAAAATGTACTCAAGAGACCCAATGCAAACGACTTGTTGACTATGGAAGACATTGACGAGTGTAAATTGCCAGCCATGAACACGCTTTTGCGTCAGATGGCGTGTTTTTACGCAGAGCTTAAGGCTCAAAATATCACACTTCAGATTGACAAAAATGACCGGTATCCCTATAAAAATCTTTATGAGCTTCAAGACATGAATTTTGCAGATTGGCCGGATTTCAGGATCCGGATAAAGTCAAATTGGTTTAATCCAGAGTGGCCATTGGCAATACATGCCGGCTTTGACTTCCATTTGTACGTGCTTCATGACGGATATGCACAAAAACCGGGAGAGATCGCTGATTGGATCGACATTCGGATCAAATATTTGGATACGATCCCTATGTCATTCGCGTCACGTCGGGAACATATCAGATCCATGGGTCCTTTCCTAAAGGACGAGAGGGATACGTATTTTTACGGTATGCCTATGGAGTACACGACATCAGTATATTTTGGCAACATGACGGGAATGTCTTTCAAGACGGATGCCTTTAATCTCGCAGTGAAAGATGCGTGCATTGTTATGCAAAAGATCATTGCTCGCAAGCAATATCTCCGAGTTATGCATGAAAAATCGGAGGAAATAATCGAAGCAATTTGATTTTGATGTACCGGTCCCGGAGGAATTTCCTTTGGGACCGCATTTTATTTTATATGATAAGGGCGCATAAACGTATCAAGCCATTTTTTTGTGATGATATAGCTGAAAAAAAATTTAAACTATTTCAAACTCTTCCACTGCAACTCAAAAATATTTTTCAAGGTGTTATAGAGGGCTTTGCTTTCGATGATGAGTGCGAATTTTTCAGTGAATGAGTTGATGGAGATTTTATTATTACCATAAAGATGGATGTCCAGCTCGGCAAATGTCGGATCTAGATCAGCCAATTTGATCTTTCGGAGAAATTTTTGATCTTCTTTGACGTGTTTTTGACCATAAGGGCTGTTGGGGACGATCGCGCGCAACCAGATCTTTTTTTTCAATCGTTCGGGCATATAGTAATCATAAAAGAAATCATCGCCAAAGATATTATAACTTTCTGACCACCAACCGAGCATCTCATAGTCGCCTTGTTTGAGGTGATCTTTGTAGGCTTCTTTGATCCCATTTATTCCTTCGAAATATTTTATGACGGGTTTTTTCTCCAAGAGGTTGGCAATCGACAAAAGTTCCGGGAGCGTTTTTTGAAAAAGCGATTCTTTTTCTCTGAGGTCTTGTCCGATGGAGTGGGGGTCTTCGGCGATATAAAAAACTTTCTTTCCTTTTTTTGTCTGGCTGACGAGCCCACGCAATTTCAAATTATCTACGATGTGATAGACAGTCGTTCTCTTTAGTCCGGATTTTCTGGCAATATCGACGATTCCTGCCTCGCCCAATTCCAAAAGCGTCGTATAAAGCGTGGCCTCCTTGGCTTCAAAACCTAATTTTTCTAGCGTATTTTGTAGTTTCATATTAAATGTCCAAATAATGGTCAACATATACAGTATAGCAAAAAACACATAAAATGTCAATAAAAAAGGGAAAATACAGCAAAAATACACATAGATCATATAATAATATAACCAAAATATGGACAAGTATATCATTTTGGTGTATACTATCTCGTTACGATGAAATTACGAGTGTTATTTAAAAAATCAATCTGCTGAAAGGAGGTGGGTATGAAAGATGGATGGATAGTATATAACAAATCTTCCGAGAATATGTCTGAAGTAAAGAGTCGGAGTGTGGATCTAATCGTTGTTTCACCGCCCTACAATATAGGAACGGTTTATGGCGATAATATGGATCGAATGTCGATTGAAAAATACTATGAGATGATGAAATCTATCATGGCTGAATGTGAGCGAGTTTTGCAGCCGGAGGGAAGGCTGCTTATGGATCCCGCTGATTCTGTTTTGATGAATGGCGAAAAAGGCATGGTGTATGTGCAATTGGCAGGAATGTTTCAAAAAATGGCGCTGGATGCCGGACTGTTTCTGCATGAGCGTCATATCAATTTTTTACATACCGAAAGCGGAGTTGAACTTCCGGAGGATGATCGTTGGTTAAAGATGTACATGACAGATGTCAGCGCCCACTCCAATTGTCACCAATGGCTGGTTTTTTCTAAAAAAGAAAGGCCTTTCATTGGGGGAGAGATATTCTATCTGAACTTCAAGGAGACCCTAGCACATCCATGTCCTTTTCCGGATACGGTGTGCGAGAAATTCTTGGATATGTATTTCAGGCCAGGCAATACAGTGTTGGAACCTTTTATGGGGACAGCAAAATTGGGTTGTCACGTCTTAAGGCGCGGAGGGCGATATATCGGATATGAAATTGACAAGAGGATATACAATTATGCTGTTCAACAATTGGCGTCTTTATAATCACAAAAGGGAGGATGGATGATGTCTGATTATGATGGGAATGTTGATTTTTGGAAGAGAACCAAGAAAAAAATCCAATCGGATTATATCTGCCGACCACAAGCGCTTGAGCTTCTAGGAGATGTTCAAGGAAAAAGGGTCATAGACATCGGGTGTGGTGATGGGTATGTGTCGAGACTTTTGGCAAAACGTGGCGCAAAAGTTACGGCAGTGGATATATCTGAAGGACTCATTCAAGCTGCGATGGAACAGGAGGCGAAAGATGCGGTAGGTGTTGAGTACAGGATCGGATCGGCTTTAAATCTAGAATTCTTAGCGGAGAACTTTTTCGACTGTGCTGTTTCGGTGATGGTTTTTGGGCATTTTGATCATGATGACGTATATCAGTCATTGAGGGAGACGCATAGAGTTTTAAAGTCTGGTGGGACTTTTGTTCTCGCCGTTCCGCATCCCGCAATGTACATCGTAAGACCAAGGACAAAATGGGTAGAATTCAATAATCAACACCCGTTGGATTATTGGGATGATGAGGAAAAAATTCTTTTACGAACGAATGATAGTCAAGAGTTTCCGGTAGACGCTAAAAAGAATACGATTGCCGGATATTTGAATGGATTGATCAGTTGCGGATTTTTGATTCAGGAAATATCCGAACCGAGAGCCTCTGTAGCTGACATGAAAGAATGTCCGGAGATGTGGGGATGTGAGGACAAAGTTCCATTTTACCTCATCATAAAAGTGATAAAGAAGTGACTTTCTGTAAATGTGACCATTGGTGAGCGCGTCCAAGCATTTATTGAGAAGAAAGGAAGGATGTTATGAAAGCTAAAGTATATTTTTTCACGCACTATCTGCGTGTGGAAGAAATTGTCGCAAACACGGAAAAAGAACATATTGAGGCCTGCCAGGAAATGCTGGAGGCTGGACGAGAGCTGAAGTTTGTTTTGAGCGCGGTGGCGGATTTTGCGGAAAGCATAGTAATGTTGTTCATAGGTGTTTCCATATCAATGGAGCATGAGGACATCTATATGAATATGCACAGCATGCGTAAACAAAAGGGTTTGTTCATTGTTTCTCCGCCGAATCTTGGAGGAGGTAGGATGAAAATTGAAAATGGTGAATTACATTTCTTTTCTTCCTCATACTCCATGGGTCCGTATTCAGAATGTATGCTGAAAAAAGCAGAGGTTGATATAAAAGAGAAGTTCGGTATCGATAGTGTTCATTATTCTACAGACTATATCGCATCAGAACTCGGAAGGCGCTTTAGTCTATAAGTAATTAGGTACAATTGCCTCGGTGATAATTTTCGCCGAGGTATTTTTTATAAAAATTCCATAAGATGAAAAAATCCATGGGATTAAATGATAGAGGATGATAGTCGTGTTGATATAAAATTAAAAAATCCCAAAGAATGGGATTTAATAATATTTTCTAAATTATGTGTACAGTCTAGTATCTAAAATTTACTTTGACGTCCATCTTTTTGCCTTCAAAGAATTTCTTGGCAAATTGGGCTGTTTTGTGGGGAGAGTAGGCCTTGCAACTGAATACATCCAGATAGATGGCGTTGGACGCATTGGCAAAGTGTCCGGAGATGAGAGATGTTTCGATCAACTGTGTCATGGAAAATCCTGACACGCGCGGATCCTCTCCGAAATCAACGACCACCGTTTCACCAAAAGTTCTCATCTCGATCAGCGTACATAGTTCTTTCACGAATTGTTTGATCTTTTTTGCACTGCGTAATGTCTTGGGATTACAATCATACAAATCGATACATGTGCTTATACCCCAGGGATTTTCTTTTTTGTATTTTTGGACTATTTGTTGATCTTTGGTCATCGATATATTTGGGTTATTTGAACTTAAAAAAATAAATTCAAACCTTTATATAAATAATTAAACAATCTCATTATATGAGATACGTGGAATTACGCAAGGGTCAAAATCATAAATCCGGATCGTGCGAAAAAGTCTTGATTTTGCGCTATTTTTTGTAAATGAAGACGTTTTTGTAAGATGGGCATGGGGATATGTACAAATTTTTATTTTTATGTAACAATGAAAAACTTGGATGTGATGTAATATAATTGCAGTAGCAAAGGTCACATCATGAAGAGGTGGGCAAATAGCGTGATGTAGTCTATAATTTAGGAAAATGATTTATTTTACGGTGACAGTATTGTCATGTGATATTGTCACATTTTTTATTACAAAACTATTATGAAAAGAGTAGCAGTACTTGGAAGTGGAGTTGTGGGACGGGCAACGGGTCTTGGTTTTTTAAGTAAGGGGCATGACGTGATATTTTATGACGTGCAAGATGTTATTTTAAAAAAACTTGTAACACAAGGATATGATGCAAAACATATTGATTTTTTGGATACGAATGAGAGCGATATTTTTTTCTTTGTAATTTCTACACCAACTGAAAATGAGAAAATCAATTTAACATACATGATGAGTGCGGCAAAGACACTTGGAAAAAAACTACGTGATCGTAAGGATTATTTTGTCATTGTTGTACGAAGTACAGTTCTTCCAGGAACGACTGAAAACATTATTGTGCCGATTATTGAAAAAGCATCAAATAAAAAGGCGGGGCGAGATTTTGGTGTATCGATGAATCCAGAATATTTGAGAGAAGTAAATGCGGAAAAAGATTTCAAAAAACCCTGGGTTATTACAATAGGAACACTGGATAAAAAAACAAAAAAAATCATGGGCGAAGTGTATAAGGATTTTGATTGTCCTATATATTATGTATCGATCAAGGAGGCGGAAATGCAAAAATATGTACATAATTTGTACAATGCAACAAAGATTGCATTTTTTAATGAGATGCGTTTGGTGAGTCATTGTATCGGAGTGCAACCAGACAAGATTTTTGAAATCACTGCGGATAGTGCAGAGGCATTTTGGAATAAAAAATACGGATTGCGCAACCGCGGCCCTTTTGATGGTATGTGTCTACCAAAGGATACGCAGGCATTTTTTTCATGGTCAAAAAAGTTAAAGATCAAAATGAATCTATTGAAAGGTGTGATTGCGTCTAATAATATTTTTGAATCTTTTTGGCATAAGACAAAATAATGATTATCTTTGGTAAAATATGTTCGATCTCATCGGTGCTTTAAGTGATGGAATATCAAGTAATTTTTCGCATTATATAGGTTATTTTCCACTTGGTGTAATCGGTGTTTGGCGATGGTCCGTGTGGTGTGCAAAAAAAGGCATCTCATTTTTCTATAAAATTCCTTGTGGTGTATATACTGCGACTGTCTCTGTCGTAACGCCTGTATACAATGAAGATCCGGCGATATTTTTGGTAGCATTGCAATCGTGGAAAAATAATAATCCAAGAGAAATCATTGCAGTGATTGATTATACAGATAAAAACTGTATCGCAGTTTTTGAAAAATTTTCTCAAGAGTTTGCCAATGCCAAAATGATTATCACGGAAAAACCAGGTAAGCGTGCCGCATTGGCAGATGGTATTAAGGCGTCAAAAGGAAAGATCATTGCATTGGTTGATAGTGATACTGTGTGGACTAATGGATTTTTAAAAAAAATTCTTGGTCCTTTTGAAGATAAGAAGGTGGGTGGTGTGGCACCGCGACAAGATGTGATGAATGCGGATACACTGGCAAAGCGTTTTTTCCGTATTCATATTTACAATCGGTATGGCAATGACATTATATATCAGGCGGCTTTTGGTAATGCGCTTAGTTGCATCTCCGGACGTACGGGGATTTATCGTCGCAAAGCTATTAAGCGTTTGACGGATGAACTGGAAAATGAGATTTTTTTTGGCAAGAAATGCATTAGCGGGGATGATAAGAGATTGACTAATTTGATTCAAAGAGATGGATGGAAGGTCAAATATGTACAAGATGCATTGGTATATACACAGGGCTTTCCAGATATTGCAACCTATCTCAAGCAACAAATTAGGTGGACGCGGAATAGTTGGCGCTCAGATGTGACATCAATCACAAAAAAATGGATGTGGAAAAACCCATTTCTTGCTTTTCATACAGTCGATCGATTTGTGCAGCCATTCACATTGCTCTTGGGTCCGATGTTTTTAATTATTGCTTTATATAAAGGCGATTGGATTTTCGTCAGTGTGTTGATTGCGTGGTGGATGGTGAGTCGTTCGATCAAGATTTTGGGACATTTGCGAAAACATCCACGTGATCTACTGATTATGCCGATCTATATTATCTATACGTATGTGATTGCAGTGATTAAAATTTATACGTTAATTACCGTCGGAGAACAATCGTGGATTACAAGATGGAATAAGGATCGCTTGAATCAACTTGGCGTGATCAAAAAATGGTTAGCATATGTAGCGACGTTTGGCGTAGTTGTGATGTTGTTTTCATTGAGTTTTCATGTGAATGTGCGTATGGCCGGCGTAAAATCTTTTTGGGAGAAGAGACAAGATGAGATTGCACGACAGCAAAAAAAGCTCAATAAATTTGAGGATCAAAGCATCCCAATGGCGGTCACGAACAAGCAAATGCAGGAAAGAGAGGATTGGATCATGCAAGAAATAAATGATGATTCTTTCGCGTATTACCAAACGAGTTTGTGGGAGGATGTTCCTGATATAAAAAGACGATTTTTCTTGGCGCCGGATACAACGTTATATCGCGACGATGGAACAGCGTTAATGGATGGTGTGAGATTGCAAAATGGTGAAACGATCAAAATACCAGTGTCACAGTTGCAAGATCCACATATGCAATTATATCGTGAAACGGGTGCGCAGAATTTTATTGTGACGAATGATTATGAAGAAAATGCAATCCGCGTTAGAGGAAATGGTGCCTTTGTAACAATCCCGCAACTGGCACGACGACTGAATGATGAGAGCTTCTTGCATAACATAGAAGATAAAACGTGGATTTTGCGCAGAAATTTATTTATTGACGATGGTGTGACTTTGGTAATATCAGGACAAGATGTGGCGTGGCTGAAATTAAAAAGTGAGGATCAGGGCTTTGTGTGGGTCAAGGCGGAGAATGGCAACATTATCATAGAAAATACCAAGGTCACGTCGTGGGATGAAATAAAAAATAATCATGATATGAATTGGCAGGATGGACGCAGTTATATTTTGCAGAAGTCAAATGGTCGCATGGATATTACCGACAGTGAGCTTGCATATTTGGGAAATTACGGATTTCCATTGCGAGGAAATCCTTTTGGCGGTCCATACGGTGTGTCATGGAAAATTCAAAGCGCATCTTTTCACAAAGAAGTATCGACGGGATCCGTCAAAAACAGTCGTATCCATCACAATTTATTTGGGATGTATTCATATGGTGCAACGGGTATTGTAATCAGCCATAATGAAGTATATGAAAATGTTTCATACGGGATCGATCCGCATGATGATTCAAATCATATGTTGATCGCTGATAATAATGTGCATCATAACGGAAATCATGGAATTATTGCATCAAAGCGGTGTTTTGCTAATATAATTCGTGGCAATTATTCTCATGATAATGCATTGCATGGTATTATGCTTGATCGCAATTCACATCACAACATAGTCGAGAGGAATTATGTATCTGGCAATGTGAATGGTATTACGCTATATCAGTCATCAAATAATATTATCAGAAAAAATGAAGTAATCGATAATAATATTGGCGTGCGTGGCAACAATGCTTCCAAAAACAATTATATAGGATATAATACGATCAAGATCAATAATAAAGGTGTTTATTTCTACCAGGGATCACGAGATAATTATGTTGGGAATAATTCATTTTTGTTTAATAAGCTCAATCTTCATTTCAAAGAAAAATCACAAAACTTTGTGAAGTGATCATCTGCAACGAATAATAACCAATAAAAACAATGTAATGCAAAAGAAGATACTTATTATAATCGTATGTGGAGCCATTGCATTTTGTTTTTTTGTGGTGGTGAGCAAATTTGGAAATCCTATTGTGATATACAATTCTTTTCGTGGAGAAAAAAGTTTTTTGCATGTGTCTGGTACAATGTATTATGTTTCACCCAATGGCGATGACTCTTATGATGGGCGTACTCAACAAACACCTTTTTTATCGATTCAAAAAGCAGTTTCTTTTTTGATGCCGGGAGATGGGCTGACATTGTTGGATGGGCAGTATATACAAGATTTTTCGACAATACGCAATGGCACAGAGAATGACAAAATTATTATTACCGGTTCAAAAAATGCAATTGTAAAAGGAACGGGAAAAAAATCTCGTATCATTGAGATTAATCATGATCACATTGTTTTGCATGGTTTTGTCGTGGATGGTCTGTTGGGTGATGTTGGGGAGGGGAAAAACTATCGAGACAAATTGATCTACGTAGAAGGCAAAGAGGAACTAAATGGTGTTACAGGTGTTCAAATCATGAACATGGATCTCAAAAATGCGGGAGGAGAGTGTCTTCGTATCAAATATTTTTCACAAAGAAATGAAATTGCACATAACAAGATTATGGGCTGTGGTGCATATGATTTTTTATTTGATGGTGGCGGAAAAAATGGCGAGGGGATTTATATTGGCACTGCACCAGAACAAGTGGAAAAAGACAAAAATATTACACGAGATATTGATCAATCAAATCATAACTGGATTCATGATAATACAATCAATACGCAAGGAAATGAGTGTGTTGATATTAAAGAGGGGGCATCGTTTAATGTTGTGGAAAATAATATTTGTACAGGGCAAAAAGATGATGAATCTGCCGGACTAGATAGTCGGGGAAATAGTAATATTTTTCGTGGCAATGAAGTGTATGGATGCATGGGTGCTGGTATTCGTCTTGGTGGCGACAAAAACGATGACGGGATCAATAATGATGTGATCAAAAATAATCTACATGACAATAAGGGGGGCGGAATTAAAATTCAGGCAAAGCCACAAGGAAAAATTTGCGGAAATCAATTTTCTAACAATGGGAAAAATGAACTTGTCGGGGAGTATGAAAAAGATGTAAAAAATGAGAAAAAATGTAATTGAAGAGATCTTGCTGCCTTTGTAAATGGCTATGGTTGCATGGATTGCAAGGGTCTATTTTGTGCGACTGAAGCGGCGTTGTGGTGGAAGAGAAATGCCTTTTTTTGTGGATGCTAAAAAAGGATTTTTACTCGGTTTTGCACCATGGAGGAAATCATTATGTGTGGCAGGTTTTTTGGCAACCTTTTTCTTTTTTGTCATAATGTAATTTTATATCAATGCGAATAATATAATGACAAATATAGCATTAAAAAGGTTTTTTGACCAGATTATTCCGATTGCATCCTCTTTTTTCAGGGTAGGCAAAAATAATCAGCAAAAAAAACAAATATACGCCACAACAAATCGTAACATAATCTTACGGCCGTATAATTATGTTACATGTTGCTAATTTGCAGGCTCTTGACACATAGACTTTTTGATCTCAAGCTTTGTGTAATAAGTAATATACGATATGCGTAGTAAGGTATAGAACGTTATGCTATAATGCATTTCTGATGAGATTAGTGGAAACTTGTGGATATCCGGGTTCCTCCCAAGGTGGACGCAGCAAGCCCGAGGATGACAAGGGAAAAGTTTTGCAAGATCAACCAGTATGTCATTCCCGCGCAGGCGGGAATCCAGGAAAACTATAAGATTATCGGAAACTTATGGATCCCCGCATTCGCGAGGATGACAAGGGGGATGACAAGGGGATAGATTCCCGACTCCTCTTGAGGTGGACACGGCACGTCCGAGCCTGCCTGCCGCCTGCCTGCCGGTAGGCAGGGATGACGAGAGAGGATGACAAAGAGAAATTAAGGAGCATTGGAAAATACGTATATATAAAATATCATGACACTTCAACATAAATATCATCGCAGTATAGTACCACGCACTGAGCGGAGCAAATGGAAACGCAAGATTTTCTTTGTTGTGATTTTGGTGGTCGTTGTGATTTTGGTGGTAAAAAAATTTCATACCGCACAAAATTTTGATGAGAAAAAAATATCGCAAGAATCTGTGCAGGAGATACAACAAAATCCTGTAGTAGATCCTGCAAAAGAAGAAAATGTCGAACAGTGTACGATCGCAGATGGAGATATCCCTGCGGATGTCTTTAGCACATACGGTCATTATGATGCCAATGACACAGAAGCATTGCTCAAAGCGGCTACGGATGTTTTTGATCTGACGCATTTAAAGATTGGTCAACCTTTGCGATTTTATTTTGATAAAGATGGAGAGAAGGCTGTGCGGATGGAATATGATTGTAATACGGAAAAGATGATCATTGCTGAACGAGATGGCGATGTGTTTCATGTGCATGAGGAGCAAATTCAATATACAGTTACCGAAGAAACAGCAAAGGGTGTGATCGATAATTTTTTCTATGCGGATGCACTTGATGCCGGTCTTTCGGAGTCGACTGTTTTGGAGGTAGGGGACATCTTTTCTTTTAGTATCGATTTTACAACAGAGATCCGTGAGGGGGATGAGTTTGTCTTTGTCTATGAAAAAAGAAAGCGTAATGGCGTCGATGCACCGGATGGACGAATATTGGGAGCAAAATTCATCAATGATGGTACGACACATTATGCATATTACTTCGATAATGATGGGCAAGGTGGGTACTATGATGGTGATGGACATGTGTTGGAGCGACAATTCCTCAAAGCGCCATTGAGTTATCGACACATTACATCAGGATTTACCGGCGCGCGTATGCATCCGATCACACGCAAAGTATCTGCACATTATCAAGTTGATTATGCGGCACCAACAGGCACACCGGTCGTTGCGTCTGCACGCGGGACCGTGGTGAGTGCCGGCTGGGAAGGTGGCTGGGGAAATATCGTGCGTATGGTACATGATAATGGGTACACAACACACTACGGACATTTGAGCGCCTTTGCAAAAGGCATCAAATCCGGTGTGCATGTCGATCAGGGGCAAGTGATCGGTTATGTAGGATCAACAGGGTGGTCAACGGGTCCGCACTTGGACTATGGTATGAAACTCAACGGGTCACCGATCAATCCGCTCACGCTTGTGCAACCAAAAGGCGCGCCACTCGCGGATGATAAAATGGAAGCATTTAACGCGATGAAAGAAAAATATAAGGATATTTTGCAGTAATGGTAAATTAACGTAATTTTCCACCTTTGCAGGAGCAGGTTTGTAACCTGCTCCTTTCATTTCATTGTACTGGACAAACATGAGGAGCACAGTACAACTGTGCTCCTGCGGTAAGGTTTGAATGAATCTGCGGGAGTGGGGCTGTATAACCGTTTGTTTTTCTTTTTGAGACGAATGATGGTAAAATGAGTGTGTAAAGATAAAATAAATATATGGATAAAAAACAAAAATGTGTTGGAATTCTTTTTGTAGTATATGTTATTCTATTTAGTGTGCTGGCGATCCATCCATATGATCGTGCGACATGGTTTGCGGAAAATCTCACGGTATGGATCATCATCGGCACAATTTTTGCTTTGTGGGTAAACCAGATACGGTTTTCATGCATGGCGTACGTACTTATGAGCGTGCTTATTTATCTGCATACAATCGGAGGGCATTATACATTTGCACTTGTACCGTTTGATTGGGTGACGAATTTTTTTGGATTTTCACGCAATCATTTTGATCGCATTGCACATTTTTCTGTCGGGTTTTATGCGTTTGCGATCGCAGAGTGGTTGTGGAAAGAAAAACTTGTTGCTAATCGGTTCCTTCTCTTCACGTACCCGGTTTTTGTGATCGCGACAATTGCGATGAGTTATGAACTCATTGAATGGATCTATGCCGCCAATGCGGATCCGGCGGCTGGAGGAGCATATCTCGGCAGTCAGGGAGATGTGTGGGATGCGCAAAAAGATATGATGGCGGACACACTTGGTGCGATCGTTGCCGTGATAATATTTTTTGTCATGTGCAGGCCATCTCTTGATTTTCTGAAAATAAGTTTCGGGAAGAAAGAGAGGGTTTTGTAAAATCAACCAGTATTTTTCAGGAGCAGGTTTGTAACCTGCTCCTTTCATTTTATTACACTAAGCAAACATGAGGAGCACAGTACAACTGTGCTCCTGCGGTTGAGAAACTTATGGATCCCCGCCCTGCCTGCCGGTAGGCAGGGATGACAATGGACAGATCCTTGTGTCGGAGAATGTGGATGACAAGAGAAAAAGTTTTGTAAGATCAATCAGTATATTATTTCTGAAACATAGCAATGAAAGAAGCTCTCACGATGAGCGTAGTATTACCTGTAGTTTATTAATGAATTTTTTTCATGCAAAAGAACAAAAGAAGTCTTCTTATGGCTTTGGGTGGTTACGCTATAATACAACTATTGAGTGGGTGCTCTAGTACGGTGATTGATGAAGGAGTGTCACAATCTGTCACAACGCCATCCAATGATGCGACAGAGATCATCAAAAATGACAGTTTGGCGGTTGACGTACAGAAGTGTATCGGGTGCGGTAAATGTGCACGCCTTGCATCAAGTAATTTTGCATTGAATAGCACTACGCATAAGGCTGAGGTGATCTCACAGGAAATCATATCACAAACATCAATTACAAAAGCTGTTAATGGGTGTCCAACCCATGCAATTACACAATAATTATTTTTTTATGCATATTTTATTTGCCAAAATCAGTTGGTTTCTTTTGATTGTAATTCTTTATATGAGGCCACTCGCGGAAATTACCGGATCCAAAGAACTCCGCCAAATTATGCCGATGCGCAAACATTTAGGGATTGCTTGCGGCGTGACTGCCTTTTTGCACGTCGTATTGTATATGATCGATAGCGGAATCCTTCTGACATATTTTACCGATGGAATATTTTGGAGTTTTGCCAATCTTTTTGGGTGGGGAAACATCGCATTTGTTGCACTCATGATCCCATTTTTGACATCCAATCGTGCATCACAAAAATACTTCAAAAACCGGTGGAAAAAATTACAGATGTTTTCATATCTCGCTTTCATTTGTGGTGGAATCCATGTGTCATTTGCGACACATGCGATCTTTGTCGGGGTAGTGCCGGTTGTCGGATGGGCAATTGTGTGGGGCATTGCACAGTATAGGCGATCTGCAAGAAAAGAGAAAACGATCTCGTATAACCGATAGGAGGTATAAAAACCTCTTTTTTACATGATAATTAGATTGACATAAATCGATGAAAAACTTTATACAGAAACTGATCGCGCGCAAATGGCTTATCATAGGAGTTATCGTTCTTGTTGGCGGAGGAGCGTATTATTATTTTTCACAAAAAAACAATGATACTGCACAAAATACAGTGCCGACAACAGCTACGGTAAAAAGAGGTAATATCGAGGTGTCCGTTAGCGGTACGGGACAAGTGAACGCCACGAGTCAAGTGGATCTCAAACCGCAAGTTGCCGGTGATGGATTGGATATCGTGGAAGTAGCGGTCAAGAATGATCAAGCGGTAAAAAAAGGGGATTTGATCGCTGTATTGGATACGACCGATATTCAAAAAACAATTCGTGATGCAAAGTTATCCGTGGAAACAGCACAAATCAAAGTAAAGCAGACCGAACGTCAGTTTGACACAAAAACTGTTGACGATAAATATGAGCGACAATTACAAAAGAATACGCTCATACAAGCGCAAAATTCTCTCAGTAACGCCTATGATGACTTGAAAGATTATTCTATTCGCGCACCGTTTGACGGGATCGTGACAGGTCTGGATTTTTCTGCAGGAGACTCGATCTCACGTGATGAAGTTTTGGCATCGGTGATCACAGAGGATGTGCAGGTCACAATTTCACTTAATGAAGTAGATGCGGCAAAGGTAAAGGTGGGTGATACTGTGTCACTATCGTTTGATGCGCTTGATGGTGTGACGGCACAAGGTACCGTGTCAAAGGTTGATACGATCGGTGTCGTGGATGCAGGTGTGGTAACCTATGATGTGGAAATCACATTTGCATCACCGAGTGAATTACTTAAACCAGGCATGAGTGCTTCGGCGGATATTGAGATCGAGAAAACGGAAAATGTATTGATTGTGCCGGCCGAGGCGGTAAAAAGTGATGGATCCGGTAGCTATGTTTTGGTGCAAAATGCCGCGGAGATGATGCAACACAAAACAGTGGAGACCGGTGCAACGGATGATACAATGGTTGAGATCGTGAGCGGATTGAGCGATGGTGAAGAAATTGTTGTGAGTTCTGTGACGACGACAAATGCAACAACTGCAGAAAAAGAAACATCATCCAGTTCCTCGTCGATCTTACCAGTTGGTCCCGGTGCAGGAGGCGGTCAAAGGAATTAATGTTAAATGAGCTCAATGTATGATAAAGTGTAAAAATATTACCAAAATCTATGGTCGTGGTGACAGCCAGACGATTGCTCTGGATGATGTGTCATTCACGATCACGGAAGGAGAGTTTGTGGCAATCATGGGACCGTCTGGAAGCGGGAAATCGACTCTCATGCATATTCTTGGTGCATTGGACAATCCGACAAGCGGAACATATCTTCTCGGCGGACAAGATGTGTCACAACTTACGGAAGATGAATTGTCGGTGATCAGGAAGGAAAAGATCGGGTTTGTTTTTCAGGCATTCAATCTTTTGCCACGTGCAACAGTGTTACGTAACGTAATGTTGCCACTGATCTATAGTGAGGTGCCAAAAAAAGAACGAAAAAAAATTGCTGAGGATGCACTGCGCGCTGTACAGCTCGCAGAAGATCGATGGAATCATTATTCCAATGAGATTTCCGGTGGACAGATGCAACGTGTGGCAATTGCTCGCGCGTTGGTCAATGATCCATCACTTATTCTCGCTGATGAACCGACGGGGAATTTGGATACAAAAACGGGGGATTTTGTGCTCAAGACATTTCGGCGCCTCAATCGAGAGAAGGGACATACGATCATCCTCATCACACATGAAGATGAAGTTGCCACTTTTGCCGATCGCACGATCGTGATCCGGGATGGTAAGTTGGTCGAAGATTATTACAACAGAGAAAAGAATGAAGTACAAAAATAATTTCATGATGTCATAAATATGCTATTGTCAGATTTGGTTACAGAAGTCCATATGGCGATTACGTCAAACAAAGTGCGTACAGGTCTTACTGTGCTCGGTATCGTAATCGGTATTGCATCGGTGATCGTGATGATCGCGATTGGCAATGGGTCACAAAAGGCGATCCAAGAGAGCATCCAATCAATCGGATCGAATTTGTTGACCATTCAACCGGGTCGCCAACGTTCGTTTGGCGACGGACCGCAACAAGGTTCTGGTTCGGCAGAATCTCTTACGCGTGATGATGCGGATGCAATCGCAGAAGAAATTGACGGTATCGCCGCAGTCGCGCCGACAGCATCGGGCAATCAGCAGATCATTGCGGAGGGAAATAATGCGCAGTCGTCTGTGACCGGCGTGACGGCACAATACGCGCAGGTCAATAATATTACAGTTGCATCCGGTACGTTCATCGGCGATGTGCAGGAAAGCAAACGTTCTAAAATTGTGGTGATCGGTCCGGATATTCGTGATGATCTGTATGGCGAAGGTGCGGTTGCGGTGGGGAAGAAAATGCGTATTGGTGGTTTGAGTTTCACGGTCATTGGTGTGACAAAATCCAAGGGCGGTGGCGGATTTGGTAATAGTGATGAGGTGGTATATATGCCACTCTCGACGTATCAACAATATTTCTCCGGCAGTGAATATCTCTCATCAATTAGCGTGAGTGTTGCTGATCAAGATCGTATGACACAGGTGGAGGAAGACATTCAAGCATTGCTTCTCAAGCGTCACAAGATTAACAATGTGGATGATGCGGATTTCAATATTCGCAATCAAGAGGATATTCTCGAAATGACGTCATCGATTACGGGGACGCTGACGCTGCTTTTGGGTGCGGTTGCGGGAATTTCACTTGTAGTTGGGGGGATTGGTATCATGAATATGATGCTTACAACCGTGACAGAACGCACGAGAGAAATCGGTTTGCGCAAATCAATCGGCGCAAATCAAAAAGACATTCGTCAGCAATTTCTTTTTGAATCAATGACGCTTACATTTATTGGCGGTGTGATCGGTATTGCACTCGGCATTACCGTAGCATTTGCACTGGATTATTTTGATGTTACCACAACGCAGATATCCAGCTTTTCGATCATCTTGTCATTTAGTGTATCTGCCGCAATCGGAATCATCTTTGGGTATTATCCGGCACGCCGTGCGGCATCTCTCAATCCGATCCATGCCCTGCGTTATGAATAAATGATAAAAACATACACAAAAAACATGTTGACAAAACATGTTTTTTGATATATGCTTACCAGTTGTTTTCATTAAAAAATAACAGTCAACCATCAGTGGAGGTGGGGTTATGTGCAGGGAAGGATCAAAGAATCATCCAGAGTGCGGGTCTAATGAGGTGTTTTTGCTCAATGTGATTTCCTTTGAGGAAGGCACTTCCTGGAAAAAGTACTATGATAGCGTTCGCATTGGCGTAGCCGCATATGATAGTAATAACGCCATTATGCCAGACTGGTATCCCATTTTTATTTCTGAGGATGAGTGGTTGCAAAAAAATGGGTGATGATTCTCAAAAAAATCCTGCTAACGAGAGCGGTCGTTGGTGGGATTTTATTTTTTTAAAAGTTTTTTGCACAAAGTGGGATGTAGCTGTTATAATGAAAACGAAAACTAATACACAAGTGACAATAAAATGAGGGGGGAAAAATTTTCCAGCATAACGACGGACATGGGGGCGGTCGTTGCGGTAGTCACTTTTTTTAGTTGTTCAATTTATCTCCTTTTCGATCTGCGCGTTGTGTTACTTGACGGATGGCCGGGCATCATGCTTCGTGCGATGGGAATTGGGATGATGATTTGGATGGGATATATGCCATACTGGCTTATGTCCATTTTTTATCGTCGGATGCGGTATGCATCCTTTGGATTTGGGGTAAGTATGTGTTTTATGGTTGGTGATGTTTTTGCTCGCGTCTCTTTGCCGATCCTTGGTATATTTCACAGCAGTGGCTACGCGTTTTTGTTTTTTATTACCGCGAGTTTTTTTGCAGTATTTTTTATAAGTTTTTTATTTGATCGCATAGCCGATTATTTTGTACACAATCGTGTGTGTTGGAAGTCATTTCTCAATATGCATAAAAAAGAAATCATTGTCATAATAATGAAAATACAAAGTTTTGTGAGTTGCATCGTACAAAAAAACACCCAGCTATGTGGGTGTTTTTTTGTGCAGCTCAAATTATTTCTCTTTCACAAATGTGATAAACAGAACGGGAACCAAAAAGAGGGTGAGAAATGACGAGAGTACCAGACCAAAGATGACGGCACTGCCGAGTGCGCGCCACATTTCATTGGACAATGTGATCGGGATAAGGCCAAAAATTGTACAGATCGATGTAACAAAGATCGCTTCAAGGCGGGATTTGCCGGCATCAATGACTGCATCATAAAATGGAATATCACTTTTGATATTAAGATTGATCTTGTCGATGAGAATGATCGCATTTTTTACGACAATGCCAAAGAGTGCGAGGATGCCGATGAGTCCGGGAAAACTGAGACTGATACCAACGATCGCAAGCCCAAAGAATGTGCCGATCAGTGCAAGTGGCAATGTGACAAGGACGATCAGGGCTTTTTTGAACGAATTGAATTGAATGATCATGGTTGAGAAGATCAAAATACCAGCGATGATCATTGCGCGAAGAATGGATTGTACGGATTCGGTGTTTTGCTCGTTCTCGCCGCCATAACTGATCTCATATCCTTCCGGAAGTGTGTATTCGCTGGCGAGTTTATCTGTGAATTGTGTGAGAATCTCTGTGGAATTTGTTGTTGCACGTGCATCTGCCGTGAGAAGCACGGTTCTCTTTTGGTCGATGCGCGTGATGGATTCTACAGAAGGTGTCAATGAAATTGTTGCGACATCTTTGAGATAGATCGGCTGGCCAAGGGTATTGAGAATCTGTATATTTTGGATTGATTCAAGGTTCGGTATTTTTTCTTTATCAAATTTAGCCACAACGTCAATATCTTTATTGCCATCGATCACAGTTGTAACCGTTGTCCCTGAAATCGCTGTGCGGAGCGTTGTGCCGACAAGTGTTGCGTTGACGTTGTATAATTCCATCTTAGCCGCATCGAGAGAAAAAGTATATTCTGCCGGCGCATCTTTGAGTGAGATGTTGCTGTTGATCACACCGGGAATTGCATCGAGAAGCGGTTTGAGATCATGGGCGATGCGGTCAAGTGTTTGCAGGTCATCACCTGTGATTTGCGCTTGAAATGTCGCACCGGACGGTGGTCCGCCAGAGGGGCTGCTAACAGTGATCGTTGCGCCTTGCAGTGGAGCGATATCAGCGCGTATCGCGTCGGCAATTTCGTAGGATTTTCTTTGACGTTCCTTTGTTGGTGATAATTTGATCGTGATCGATGCTGTGTTAGAGGTATTTTGCGTAATGCCAACATCACCGCCACTCCCCGGGTTTCCGACAAGAGTAGAAAAATTGAGAATTTCAGGATACTTATAAAGTTCATCCTCCACTTTTTGAATGATCTGATCAGATTGTTCAAGGACGAGTCCCGATGGTGCGCGCATACTGATATAAATTTCCTCCGCATCCGATACAGGAAAAAATTCCGTTTTGACAATGCCAATAATAGGAAGTGCCATTGCAATGATAAATGCTACAAAAATCGCACCAATAAATGTCAGACGTGCTTTGCGCGTTTTGGTAACTTTGCGGAGGTACCGCTCATAGAGTGGAATCACGCGATCAAAATGAATAACGCCATGGATCAGTCGATCTCCAAATGTGCCAGAGTCATGCTGTCCTTGCAAAAGAAGTTTTTTCTTGATGAGTTCGTCATCGTGCCATTCAGCTTCTACAAGATCTTTGTTTTGCCCCGTGATCAATTTTCCTTTTGTGAGGTACCAATATAGCATGACAATGGCAATCACAAAAAAGAGAGGTGCCACGACAAAACCAAATGGTGTGTGAGTCGCAATACCAGATAATCCTGCAAGAATCAATCCTGCAAAAATTACGAAAAAGAATGTTTTGGTAAGGCGGATGCGCTCAAGTACGGCCGCGAGAGGGTGATTGATCATAAGCGCAATGAGAAGCGACGAGCCGAGTGTGACGGAAACAGTGATAGGGATCGATTTAATATATTGTCCGATCATGCCCGATGCCATGAGGAGAGGAAGAAATGCCCACATGGTCGCGAGCGTGGTCGTTGTGAGGACAACTTTGAAATCATTGAGTACGAGAAGCACAGCTTCTTCTGGTGTGAATTTTCCAGTTTTCATATATTGCTTTGTTGCACTCACGACAACGATCGCATCATCAACGAGAAGTCCAAGCGCAAGAAGGAGAGAGAAAATGGAAAGAAAGTTTAGTGATGTGCCCGTTGCCTGCATGACACCAAATGTAAAAAAGAACACGAGAGGAATCGCAAGGCCGGCAACAAATGCTTCTTTGAGACCAACGACGAGAAAGAGTACGGTGATCACGAGTAAAAGTGTGATGAGGAAATCATGGAATAATTGGTCAAAGTCTTGCCGGATATAATCCGCCATGTCGATCGTTGTGACGTAGGTCATGTTTTGTGGAAATGTTTTTGATTGTTGGTCCAATGTATCCTGCGCTTTTTTGACCGTGTCGAGCACAGAGCTTCCCGTTCTTTTAATAATTTGGATACTCACGGCATTTTGCGGTGGCGTGCCATTTTGCGAGAATCGTGAGAGAATCGATTTTTCAATGGCGGTTTCCTCGACGCGTGCGATGTCTTTGAGATAGATGATAGCGTTGTTATCTGTGTGGAGAATCGGAATATCACCAATCGTTACAGCATCATAAAACCGTCCATCTGTGCGCACAGGATAGGCATATGTTGCGCTATCAAAATTACCTGCGGGTACAGCGAGATTGGTTGTGCGTACGGCTTGATTGGCTTGGTCGATCGAAATGTTGTAGAATGACAACTTTTGCGGGTCATAGTAAATATCAAATTCTCTTTCATCACCGCCGGAAATTTTTACTTCACGAATGCCGGAAATTTTTTCGAGTTCGTCTTGGATCTTTTCCGCTTGCGCACGGAGAGTAAATCCATCATAAGGACCGGTAAGTTCAAATGTGACAATCGGTGTATCGTCGAGAGAAATCTCTATCACTTCAGGATCATTGGCGTCATCTGGCAGGTCAGAACGAATTGTTGCAAGCTTATCGCGGAGTTTGCGTACAGAATTATCGATGTCTTCTTTGGCGCCAAACTCAACGGTGACAGCAGAAAAGGAATTTGTCGAGCTTGATGTGATCTTATCAATACCGGAGACACCAGAGATGTCTGTTTCAATTTTTTTTGTCACCAACTCCTCCACATCTGTCGGTGAAGCGCCAGGGTAGACGGCGGTAATGACAGCGATGGGGATCTTTACCTCAGGGCTGGATTCGCGTGGCAGTTTGATGTAAGAATAAATACCCCATCCGGAGAGAAGGAGAATGAGGAGAATGACGACCCGAAAGTTTGTCACGAAGAAACTCAGCCATCCTTTTGTCAGAGATTGGTCGAATTCAAGTTTGGCGAGATATGCGAGATCGCTAGAGGCAAATTCTTTTTTTTGCGTGGATGATTCTGTGGAATGTATATTTTTCATGATGAAACATGTAGGGAATTAATAGATGAAATGATCAGGATTGGTGATATGACACAGGATCGCCGTCGCTTATAAGCTTGCTCCCGTCGGTAATGATCTGTGTATCCCCGGTGAGATCGTCGCTGGTAATTTCAGCGGTTTCTCCCTGTACAGTCACTACTGCAACGGGGATTTTCTTTGCGGTGTCGCCGTCAAGGATGAAAATGGAGCTTTCATTTTGACCGATCGTGATCGTAGAAAGAGGGAGAATGATATTTTTGGAATTTGTGACAGTACGCTCAATGTCAAAGGAAACCGTAGCAATCGAGCCGATGGTGAGCGGTTTCTTATCCAAAGGAGTTGCTTCAATGAGAAAGCGTTTTGTTGCCGGGTCGGCTTGTGGTGAGACAACCGTAATCATACCATCAGTCGCACGACCATCAATGTCGATTGCAATGTGATTATCAACTGCGACGAATGGTAATTCATCTTTGCTGACATAAAATTGAATTTTTGTCAGGCCTGTTTTGGACAGAGTGGCAATTTTTTGACCAACGGATACGGAATCGCCGAGAGATACAAATCGTTCGATCACTGTCCCGGAAATCGGTGCAGTGACAAATTGTCCGTCAAGGGCGCCACTTAGGGCTACGCGAGCAGACTCCAGATCGATCTGGGCGATTTCTTTGGATTTTTTATTTGCGTAGGAGTGATCTTTTTTGTAAGCGTCCTTTGATTTTTTGTAGGATTCTTCTGCGGATTGTACATCTAATTCGAGTGACTGGATGTGGCTACTCTTGAGGCCATTTTCTCCTGTGGCAGATGTGCCAATAGTATCAATTGTCGCAAGACGTTTACCTTGAGGAACATACGTGCCAAGATCAAAAGAGAGATTTGTGATCGTGCCACCTGCTCCTGCTGTGAGAGTGGCTTGCTGATCTCCGGCAATGATCGCAGGATAGGTGATCTTTTGCGTTGAACGTTTGCTGTCGTGTGCGCTCTGTATCGAAACGATCTGGGGTGCTTTCGTTTCAATCACATCAGTTGCAGGTTTCTTTTGTGTGAATCTGTATATAAGAAGTGACAGAAATGCGATTGAAATAACTGTGATAATGATTTTAAATTTCATAAAAATAGTAGTTAAATTTTTTTACAGGTATATAGTTTATGACTGTGGTTTTTTTCCTCGTGATCAAGCACCGTGTGCAATTTTTTCAAAAAATCAAAGTGTGTATGGAGCTCTTTTTGTGTGAAATGTTTTTCGAGGTGGAGATTTGCTTTGGTGAGCCATTTTTTGATCGTGGTGATCTTTTTTTTGCCGATTGGTGTGAGAGTGAGGGAAACAGTACGTTTATCCGCGTCTTTTGTATGAGTACGTGTGATGAACCCTTTCTTCTCAAGGTAGTTAAGTCGTTGACTGATGTTGGACTTGGTACCCCCGACGGATTCTTGAATATCGGATGGTGTGATGGATGGATGGATGTGTATGATAAAGAGGATTTTGACGCTGATCGCAGAGAGATCGATATGGCGAAAAATGTGTTGGTCGGCGATGCGTTCCAGTCGCGATGCGATGCACATGATCGATTCGGTTATTGTTTGCATAGATGTATTATTGTTAATATATAAATAGTTTACACATTAATCAAAAAAAGTCAATGCTCTCTATTATCGGCGAAATTTTATTATGAAAGTGTCAAAGCTTTAAAAATGCGCAGTTTTGTGAAAGCTTTTGGGCATGTTGTTTGACAAGGGGTAGAAGAATGTTCTTGATGAAGGAGGAACGTTTGTTTTTTTGGCGAAATGGTTTTATAATGTATCTATATATATTGAGCGTGAGAAGCAAATGGAAAATAAAAAACAAATGCAGGGTCTTGGATCTGCATTGATCGATAGAAAATCGTATTTATTTTTGTGTGATGAGAGTGATATTCAACATGGGACATTTACCGTGCGCGAGGGTACGGACGGGATTGATTTTGTTACACTGACACAAAATGCAAAAATCGTGAATATCAACGGACCGGCTGATGAGTTTGATCAGTGCGGTTTTCTGCATGCGTCAAAGGATGGAAAGACGTATTATATGACATATCGTGTGAATAATATAGAGAAGTTGTGTATTGCACGATCCAAAAATTTGATCGATTGGGAGAAGACGGTGGAGTTGGACGGCATAAATGGCAATGGTAAGATCGTATCTGATTATCTCTATGCCGGTCGCAATGTGATGTTTACTGGCGGGGATGCGATTCGCGTGCATGTTTCTAGGGATATGCAGAAATGGACGCGTGCAAAAAAAGATCTGATCGCAATTGATCTGAATGAATTTCAGATGGAGCTTTTTGTGTTGGATGTGCAAATTGTGGACGATGGCGTTTTTGTCATGTATGCGGCAAAAACGAATGAAGGATGTATTATCCAGTACAAGATTTATGGCGCACTTTTCGATTATGGTGATCCGACCAAGATGATTTGGCGGTCACAGGGGCCGATCTATCAAACGCAAAATACGAAGAACAATCATGCGGCACTTTTTGGTGCAGTGGTGTTTGATGAATATTTCGTGTCATATTGGATGGATGATGCAGAAGAGATGTTTTTGTTGCGTCATTTTTATCGTCATGAGGAGGGGGAAGTTGCGCAAAAGAATGTGCAAGAGGGCGCCGTGGATGAACAGTATGGTAGCGCAAATATTGCTCTGGAGCGGGCAGAGTGCAATCCAATTATCGCGCCAAAAGAACAACATCTGTGGGAATCCAGAGCGACATACAATCCGACGGCAATTGTTTGTGATGGTGTAGTGCATATTGTCTACCGGGCGGACGGGCATGATGCCGTTTCAGTTTTGGGATATGCCTCCAGTGAAGACGGTTTTACGATCGATGAACGACATGCACAGTGCATTTATAGGAGAAATGCACAGTTTGTCCATGCGCCATTTCCTACGTCACATACATCCGGCAACAATAGCAATGGTGGCTGTGAAGATCCGCGGATGGTGCTTATCGACGGGGTGCTCTATATAACATTTACAGCTTTTGATGGATGGGGGTCGTTGCGCATGGCGCTCACGTCGATCAGTTGGGAGGATTTTAAAAATAAAAAGTGGAATTGGAAAAAAACAACTCTGATCTCGCCACCGGGAGAAAAAAACAAAAATTGGGTGATCTTTCCTGAAAAGATCAATGGCAAGTTTGCCATTATGCACAGTTTTTATCCGGAAATTTTGATCGATTATTTTGATAGCTTGGATGAATTGGATGGCACAAAATTTATCAAGAGCAACAACACGCGACCAGTCGATCATACGAGGACGTGGGATAGTTGGTTTCGCGGGGTTGGTCCCGCACCGCTCAAAACTGAAGATGGGTGGCTTGTTTTTTATCATGCAATGGATCATAGAAATTCTGATCGATACAGGCTTGGTGCGCTGATCCTTGATTATCAGGATCCGACAAAAATTCTTTTTCGGACACGAGAGCCAATCCTTGAACCGCAAGAGCCCTATGAGAATGACGGACATAAATGGGGTGTTATTTACTCGTGCGGTGCAGTGATAAAGGATGACACGCTTTTTGTTTATTATGGCGGATCGGATGCCTGTGTATGTGTGGCAACGGCGCCAATTCAACAGTTTTTGGATGAGTTGAAGCGGACGGGCTCTATGACAACACAAAACTAACTAACAAATAACCTACACAAAAATATGAGAATTCACGTAAAGCGTTATCCTAATAACCCAATCCTCGGTCCGGACCGCACACATCCATGGGAAGCGCAGGCGGTGTTTAATGGGTGTCCGATCAGGGATGAAAAAGGCTATCATTTGCTGTATCGTGCGCAGTCGTCAAAACAAAAACATAGACAGGATACGATGGAAGTGTCGACGATTGGGCATACCTTCAGTGAAGACGGATTGAGTTTTACAGGAGAACGCAGACAGTTGATCGTGCCGGAAAAATTGTGGGAGCAATACGGCTGTGAAGACCCGCGTGTAACAAAGATCGATGATACATATTATATTACGTATACAGCGCTATCCGATTTTCCGCATACGCCAAAGGGAATCACGATTGGTGTGGCGACAACCAAAGATTTCAAGACGATTGATGCAAAACATCAAGTGACGCATTTTAATTCCAAGGCGATGGCATTTTTTCCCGAACGGATCAATGGAAAAATTGTGGCAATCTTTACGATGAATACAGATATACCGCCAGTACGCATTATGCTTGCAGAGTTTGATACGCCGGAGCAGATCTGGGATAGAAAATTTTGGGAAGAATGGGAGGAAGATATGGATTCACACACATTGCATTTTCAGCGGTCTCTCGATGATCACATTGAGATCGGTGCGCCACCGGTCAAGACAAAGGATGGGTGGCTTCTCGTGTACTCATATATAAGGAGATATCGTACGGAAAATAAAGTGTTCGGTATTGAAACGGCACTTCTGGATCTCAAAGACCCTGTGCGTGTCGTTGGTCGTAGTGTTGAGCCACTGATCAAACCGGAAGAAATCTATGAAATGTACGGTGCAATTCCAAATATCACGTTCCCGTCAGGCGTAACGATTGATGGGGATGAACTTCGATTGTACTATGGTGCGGCGGATATGGTGTGTGCTGTGGCGATGCTGTCGCTTCGTGAGTTGTTGGAATACATCAAATTGAAAGATTGTGAGGAATATGTCGGTGATCATGTCACCCCCGTCTCTCTGGAACGTTTTGAAGGTAATCCAATCATCGAACCAACACATGATGGCGGATGGGAGTCAAAATATGTACTCAATCCGACAGCGATCTATGATGATGGGCTTATCCATATTTTGTATCGTGCACAAGATGATAATGACACGTCGTATGTAGGGCATGCGACAACAAAGGATGGATTTCATCTCGTGAAAAAATATGATCAGCCGATCTATGCGCCACGTATTCCCGAGGAGGTGCGTGAAGAGCCGGGTAATTCCGGTTGTGAAGACGCGCGCATCACACAGTTTGGCAATCGTTTCTATATGTGTTATACGGCATATAATGGACATGGTCCGGCACGCGTTGCTTTTACATCGATCAGTGTGGAAGATTTCCGCAAACAGAAATGGGAGCGATGGACGGTGCCGATCCTCATCTCGCCGGATGGCATGGATGATAAAAATGCGTGTCTTGTCTCTGAAAAAGTCAATGACAAATATGTTTTTTTCCATCGATTGAAACACACGATCTGGTTGGATTATGTGGAGGATATCGATTTCAAAAATGGGCATACATTGGGCGGGCGAAGCATCATGTGTTCACGGCCGGATTCATGGGACAGTGAGAAAGTGGGTATTGCTGGACCACCGTTCAAAGTAGGTAATGAATGGCTACTTATTTATCATGCACTTTCTAGACACGATGGACAGTATCGACTTGGTGCGGCAATGTTGAATCTGGAAAATGGTGCTGTGACATCGCGGCTGGATTATCCGATCCTTGAGCCGAAGGCCGGTTATGAGAATAAGGGCTTGCGCCCGGGGACAGTCTTCTCTTGCGGTGCGGTTGTGCTTGGCGACAATCTCTTTGTCTATTATGGTGGTGCTGATGAGGTGGTCTGCGCGGCCTCTATTGAATTTAAGAGTCTCGTCACTGCGTTGGAAGAACAAAAATCGTGATAATAATACAAAAGCAAAAAAGCATCTTGCAGGAGCAGGTTTTATAACCTGCTTCTTTCATTTATTGCGGAGTTTCCGTATGAATTCTCGTGCATTTATTTACACCTAATAAACATGTGAAGCACAGTATAACTGTGCTCCTGCGATGATGTAAAAGATTTTTTGCTTTTTTGAAGCAGGGCTGTTATGATAGGGTATTCGCAAAATCGAATAAAGACGGTGTTCGTTAATATATGTGAACATATTATAAATGAGGTGACAACATGGGAAAGGAAAAGCGGCGCAAAAAAGCATTTGTAATTGATACGAATGTGATTCTCCACAGTAGCAGTTGCATCGATGCTTTTGAAGAACATGACGTGGTCATACCAATCACCGTTTTGGAGGAATTGGATACTTTCAAAAAAGGCACGGAGGAAAAAAATTACAATGCACGAGAATTCATACGGAAACTCCGCAGTATCAGTGAAAAGCAAATCTTTAACGGTGGTGTGTCATTGGGAGAGGGGCGTGGCAAGATCATGATCAAGCTGGAACAACCGGCGCATGAGGACATCAAAGGACACTTTCCCAATCCATCAAAACCGGATCATCGGATTCTCAACATTGCATATCTTTATGCCAAAGCGAATCCGGAAGTTTCTGTTGTCCTAGTGTCAAAAGATGGAAACTTTTGTCTCAAGGCACAGGCACTTGGTTTGAGCGGTGAAGATTATACAAAAGATCATGTAAAAAGTGATCTGCGCGAAGGATGCCGGCTTGTGGAAAATTGCGATTCGAGCATGATCGATGGACTTTTTGCAAGCTTTGATGGCGTTTTGGTTGACGTGGGTGTCTTTGGCGAAGAACCATTGATGCCGAATGAGTATGTGATTATGCGAAGTGGCAGTAAGAGTGCGCTTGCGACATATTCCGCTTCCGACAGTTGTTTGTACGGTATCAAAAAAAAGGATGTGTATGGTGTTATGCCACGCAATGCAGAACAGAGTTTTGCTGTGCATGCATTATGTAATCCTGCCGTGTCACTGGTTGCTTTGTCTGGAAAGGCGGGAACAGGTAAAACGCTTCTGGCAATTGCCGCAGCGATCGAGCAAAGAAGATCGTATCGGCAGATTAAAGTTTCACGTCCGATTGTGCCTTTATCAAATAAAGATATCGGTTATTTGCCGGGTACTGTAAAGTCAAAGGTCGATCCATACATGCAACCATTGTATGACAATCTCTCCGTGATTCGTAATCAATTTCCTGATAAAGATGAAAGGGCGCTGGCAATTGATAAATTGATCGATAACGAAAAAATCTCGATCGATCCGCTGACATACATTCGCGGACGAAGTTTATACGGATGGTATTGGGTCATTGATGAGGCACAAAATCTCACGCCAAAGGAAATAAAGACGGCCATTACGAGAGCGGGTGAGAGAACAAAAGTGATATTCACAGGGGATCCAGAACAGATCGATCATCCATATCTTGATCGGCATTCAAATGGATTTAGCTATATGATCGAAAAGATGTCCGGACAAGAAATGTTTGCGCATGTCTCTCTTACCAAAGGTGAGCGGTCAGCGTTATCGGAACTGGCAAGTCATTTGCTGTAATACATTATTATTGATAACCTCTCGGAATTTTTTCCGGGAGGTTTTTTCTTGACGGATGAGAGCTTTTCTTGTATGATGGACAGACGGTTGCACTTTTTTGTGCAGGTTACCAGTCTGGGGCTGGCTTTTTAGTTTCAAGAACGTATATATAATCAACACTTTTAAACGTAGTTATGGAAATTCGAAATATCGCCATCATTGCTCATGTGGATCATGGCAAAACAACGATCACTGACGCAATCATGAAACAAACAGGAGCATCATCCGATGGGAGCATGGACAGCGATTCGATCGAAAAGGAGCGCGGGATCACGATCTATGCCAAAAACACATCTGTGATGTATAAAGACACAAAGATTAACATTGTGGACACGCCAGGGCACGCTGACTTCGGATCTGAGGTAGAACGTGTTTTGCGATCGATCGATTCTGTCGTATTGGTTGTGGATGCGCAAGAGGGTCCGATGCCACAGACACGATTTGTGTTAAAAAAGTCACTGGAGATCGGGCACAAACCGCTTGTTGTGATCAATAAGATCGATAAACCGGCGGCGCGTTTGGGCGAGGTTGAAGAGGAGATTTATGAGTTATTCCTCGATCTCGGAGCAAATGATGAACAGTTGGATTTCAAAACGGTATACGCGATCGCGCGCGAAGGACGGGCAATGCTTGCGCCAACAGACGACAGCAAAGACATGTCGCCACTTTTGGATGCGATCTTGCAATATGTCGAGCCGGCAAAAAATGACACAGAGGCACCTTTTCGTTTGCAATCGTTCTCACTCGCGTATGACGATTTCTTGGGACGCATGGCTGTCGCGCGTATTTATGAGGGCATTGTAAAAAATGGACCGGTGTTTGTGAAGTCGCAAGATCGTCCCGTGCGCAAAGCAAAGATCATCAAACTCTTCACATTCGAAGGGATCAATAAAAAAGTTGTAGATGAAGCATCGGCAGGAGATATTGTGATGATCGCGGGTATTGAAGATATCGATATCGGTGAAACAATTTGTATGAATGAAGATGCAGAAGTACTGCCGGCGATCACTGTGGATGAGCCGACGATCTCGTTGGAGTTTCTCGTTAATGATTCACCATTTGCAGGCAAAGAGGGAACTTTTGTGACGAGGGAGCAGATTCGCGAACGTTTGAAAAAAGAACTTGAAGTGAATGTGGGACTCAAAGTGGATTTTTCCGGTGAAAATTTCACAGTATCAGGCCGCGGTGAGTTGCATGTGGCTGTGTTTTTGGAGAATATGCGCAGAGAAGGATTTGAGGTCGCAGTATCACAACCGCGCGTGATCATCAAAAACATCGATGGTGTGAAACAGGAGCCGTTTGAAGAAGTGACGGTGACGGTGCCGGAGCAATATTCTGGTGCGGTGATCGAAAAACTTGGCAAGCGCAAAGGCACAATGACCGATATGAAACACGGACATGATGGTGTGCGGATGCTATTTGATGTGCCAACACGCGGGTTACTCGGCTACCGTAATGAATTTATCGTAGACACAAAGGGTGAGGGTATCATTTCCAGTCGTTTCTTGGAGTTCCGACCATATGTTGGTGAGATCAAAAGACGCGCAGTGGGATCGATGGTGTCCGGTGAGACAGGGAAAGCGCTTGGATTTTCTCTTGCAAACTTACAACAGCGAGGAGCTCTATATGTCGGTGCAAGTACGGATGTCTATCAAGGACAAGTGATCGGTAATACGGCAAAAGGTGATGAGATGACGGTCAATCCGATCAAGGGTAAACAACTGACAAATATGCGCGCAAGCGGTACGGATGATGCGATCACATTGACGCCACCAATCGTTATAACGATCGAAAAAGGCATGGAAGTCATGGCGGGGGATGAATATCTCGAGATCACGCCAAAAAGCGTACGACTTCGCAAAAAGTTTCTCACAGAAAATGATCGCATCAGAGCGAAGCGTAAAGGGGACTAGCGGATATGTATTTTACTTTTGCAGGAGCAGGTTTGTAACCTGCTCCTTTTGCGTCCCGTTGCACATAACCAGTCACCTTTTTCCAATCGCTATCAAATCATCTAAAAAAAATAAATATATTGCCACAAATGCCAAAAAGTATGGTATA